>NZ_LRMO01000027.1:0-33545 GCF_019266135.1 Bacillus sp. F2HM | reverse complement strand
ACTGGAGCTACTGGTTCTACTGGGGCCACGGGTATCACTGGTTCAACTGGTCCTACTGGTGCCACGGGTATCACTGGAGATACCGGACCTACTGGTGCCACGGGTATCACTGGAGATACCGGACCTACTGGCGCAACCGGTATCACTGGAGATACTGGTCCTACCGGGGCTACAGGTATCACTGGACCAACAGGTCCTACTGGTGTGACGGGTATTACTGGACCTACTGGCGCAACGGGTATCACTGGAGATACTGGTCCTACCGGGGCTACAGGTATCACTGGAGCTACCGGACCTACCGGGGCCACAGGTATCACTGGAGCAACAGGTCCTACTGGCGCCACAGGTATCACTGGTGCTACTGGTCCTACTGGGGCAACAGGCATTACAGGTGCAAGTGGACCTACCGGCGCCACGGGTATTACTGGCGCTACTGGTTCTACCGGTGCTACAGGTATCACCGGTGCTACTGGCGCAACGGGTGCGACGGGTATCACTGGTGCAACGGGTCGTACTGGCGCCACAGGTATCACCGGGGCAACCGGACCTACTGGCGTAACCGGTGTTACTGGGGCTACTGGACCTACTGGCGTAACCGGTGTTACTGGGGCTACTGGAACAGGTGGTTTTACGGATACTGCACTTAATGCTGCTAATAGTTCTGGACCTACCATTATCACTGTAGCTGGTGGAACGAATATTCCTTTGCCAAACTTTCAAAACATTACTGGTTTTACAGCAAACGGCACAAGTACTGTTTTTACCGTTCTGCAAACTGGTAAATATTATATTACGTATCAAATCAACACCACTACAGCTCTTTTGATTAATACACGTTTGCTTTTAAATGGAACAACTACTATATCAGGTTCTGTTCAATCACCTGTTATCTCAACTTCATTAATCAACAACACTGTTATTGTTAATTTAACAGCTGGTAATACCATCTCACTGCAGTTTTTTGGGGCGGTTGTCACAGCTATTTTAGTTGGCGGAGGTGGTGCTGCTGGAGCAGCCTTGACCATCATACGGCTAAGCTAAACGAAAAAAGAAAGGCTTTTTCAGCCTTTCTTTTTTATGTCTTCTATGACATTTATACACTGTTCAATATCATGAGATTGCAAAAGATGAAAAATAGATTGGATGATTGAAAACTCTAAATTCCACCATTCTAATAACTGCAGTTTTTCGATTATTTCGGATGAAAATCGATATTTCATGAGCTGCTGAGGATTTCCTGCGGCAATTGCATATGGCGGCACATCTTTTGTGATCACACTATTTGCCCCGATCACGGCCCCGTTTCCTATACATACTCCTGACATAATTGTCGCACCATATCCTATCCATACGTCATGTCCAATATGAACATCTCCCTTCGATTTGGGATGTCCTTTAATATGGGCAGCTTCTTTAAAAATTTGATTAAACGGATACGTTGTGACCCAATCAGTACGGTGTTCCCCGCCTAGAAAAATTTTCACTTCGTTTGCGATAGAACAAAACTTCCCAATATGTAATGTCGTTCCTTCCCCCCACGTCAGCACTTGGAAATCTGGCCCGGCATAAGAAAAGTCACCGATATTGTGCGCGCTCAGTTCATTTCTTTGATTCAAAAACATAGAAGATCCGGCCTCCTTAAAAGTGAGAGATCTTCGTATGTATATGCTGCTTTACGCCTTCACATTATGATTGAACAAGCGAGACAATTTGTTTTTTCTTCCATACGAGCTGATAGTAGCTGTATTGAAGGAGTAAGTTCACAAAGAAAGCAGCTGGGTAGCCAATCCATATTCCTTTAATGCCAAGAGATGTATAGTGTGATAGCACATAAGCGACTGGTACTTCTACAAGCCAAATGGAACAAATACTAAAGATCGTCGGCCAAAGAACCGTCCCGCTTGCTCTCATTGTGGCTGCAACAATTTGGGCCGTTCCAAAAATGAGATAGCTCCATAATGTAATGACGACCAAACTATAGGCAATATCTATCGTGCCAGGGTCTGTTAAAAAGATAGATAAAATCTGCGGTGCAAAAATATAAACGAAAATAATGATACATCCGCCTATGGCAAAGTTAAGACCTAACCCAATTTTAATGACATCTTTCAGTCGATTCATATTTCCTGCGCCAATGAATTGTGCTGCAAAGATCGAGACCGCAATGCCAAGGCTCACTGCCGGCATCTGCACATAACTCACGACTTGATTGACAACACCATAGGCAGCTGTCGCCTGTGATCCATAATCGTTGACGAAAGAAATAACGGCAATTTCTGATAAAGAAATGAGGATCATATTAATGCTTGATGGGATACTGAGCTTTAATAACGTTTTTAATAGATCCCCTTTCATCAATAAATGCTTTCTCACCGATGCATCAATGCGAAGCGGGTGCTTTGTCTTATATAAGTAGATGTGTAGAATGATAAATGTCACAATTGTTGAAATCACAGAAGCATACGCAGCGCCGTATAAGCCGAACGCCGGCAGTCCCAGCCATCCAAATAATAAAATGGGCAGCATCAAAATATTCGTTGCCGTACTAATCATTAAGAAATAAAAAGGTGTTTTCGAATCCCCTGTTCCCCTCAAGAAGGTCGTATAAACAAAATAAAGAAATAAGATCGGCATTGAGATGAATAGAATTCTGGCATATGCCGCACTTTCCTTCACGATATTAGCAGGTGTTCCCATGAGGTTTAAGATGTCTGTTGCGAAAAAACCTCCAATGATCGCTAAAGATACGCCGATCAAAAAAGTGAATGAAAGCGTTGTGCCAATGATTTCTTTTAATTTCTGTTCATTTTTTGCCCCATACGCTTGTCCAATAAGGATCGAGCTTCCCGATCCAATGCCAATGGAAAAAGAAACGAGTAAAAAGAAAAGTGGAAAGAATGCAGAAATGGCAGCTACTGCATCCTCTCCAATCCATCTTCCGACAAGAACAATGGACACTAACTGTCCGATCGATTGCAAAATATTGCTTAGCAAAAGCGGGATGAGAAAAATGGACATGGTTTTTACTAAAGATTGATTATTATCTAACGTCATGATGGTTCTCCTTCTCTCTCTAAATCTAAAGATTCTCAGCTAGTATGCTGACAATACGGTCTTCTATCTCTTTCCCTTTTTCGTCATCCACAAGGTGATTTAACAAGATGGAAAAAGCGAGCGTTTTACCGCCCTGCGTGTCAATATATCCAGATAGTGTGCTGACCGTTGTTAACGACCCTGTTTTTGCACGTACTTTTTCTAGTGTAGCTGGTTCCTTCAATCTGTTCCTTAACGTGCCCCCCACCATTCGTTCACTTGCCCCTGCTAAAGGGAGCGCATGTTCATAGGTTTTAAACCATTTTTCCTTTTGAATGTTTGTCAAAAATAAAGTGAACTGGTTAGCAGAGACAAGGTTAATAGGTGATATCCCTGATCCGTCACGCAGCACTGCAAGCGAAGGATCAACGCCAAACGCAGGAAGCCGTTCATTCATGACCTCCAGACCAGCTTCAAAGCTCCCTTTGCTCTTCACTTTTTTCCCTAGTTCCTTTAGCAAAATTTCTGCATGGGTATTGTTGCTTAATTTCATCATAGGAACAAGCAGCTCTGATAATGGCATCGATGTATGGGAAGCAATTTTTTTGGCTTTTTTAGGAACTTGTTTTGATTTCAGCGGTCCCTTTACTTGAATCCCTTCCGCCTTTAACGCTCGTTTCATTAAGTCTAAAGCATAAGCGGACGGATCCCATAGAGCTACCCATTGTTTAGATGAGCTTGCTTTAATCGGAATAGTCCCAGTCAACGTAATTTTGTTGGTTCCGTGAGAGCGCTCAAAAGAAATTTTCTTTTTGCCGCCTTCTGGAACTGTTTTCACTTGATTGATGACTTGAGCGACATCCGTCTTCGGGATCATATCATATGCGGCTTTCTGTCCTGCTTTTTTTCCTGGTTTTACTTCGAGAATCACAGTCCCAGCATCATAATCTTGATTCGGTGAAGCCGTGAGAGCAGAAATTTGTGCCCCGTAATATTGATCCTCATCACTCCAAGGCAGGTCAATCGAGTATCTCGTGTCATCAAACCAAGTGTCATCTGCCGCAAGCTGTCCGCGAATGGTATGTATTCCGGCCTTTTTGACCTGTTTGGCAAGTGCTGCAAAATCCTCCTTTAATAAAGTTGGATCGCCGGTGCCACGAAGATAAAGGCTGCCATGTAGCGTTTTCTTATGAATGGAACCATCCATCCAGATGTCTGTAGGGAATGTGTGTGTTTCTCCAAGTATATCAAGTGCGATGGCTGATGTGAGCAGTTTCATATTAGAAGCAGGAGTAAGACGAATATCGGCTTGATGTTCATAAAGAAGAGAGGTGTCAGAAGTATCGCGGACGCTGATGCCAGAGATCGCGCCCTCTAAATCAGGTGTTGTTCGTATGAATTCGTCTAAAGTGGTCATCCAAGTCAGTGTATCGTCACGAGCTGTGAGTTGATCATCTTTCGCTGAAAAAGGAAGAAATAAAATCGACAGGATACATAGTTGTAAAAACATGAGCTGTGAAAAACGCTTCACGCAACCCCTCCTTTTTGTTGCAGCCAATTTTAGAAGAATATGTTCATTATACACAAAAGAACGTTTGTTCTCAAAGGTTTTTTAAACAGAAAAGTCAGCTTTCTTTGACGAAAACTGACAAGCCCTTTACCTCTTTTCTGGATTCCAGCCATCGGCTCCGCCAAGAACTGCCTGAACTGTGATTTGACTTGCTTCATTTTGGGTTAAAATGGTTGACCATTTTACGCGGTTTGCTGGACTGCTTCCTGCTCCTGTCGATCCAAATTCTTTGTACCTGGCCGTTCTTTCGTTGTCACGGTTATCCCAGTTATGCCATCCCTCTGCTTTCACATGATCATCCATTTTTGTATGGAGGAATGTTACAGCCGAATGAGGTCTCCACGGACGTCCTAAATAAACCGATTGCGCAGTTGCCGTCCCCTTTTTCAGCGTAGAGTCCATGAATACATAGCCGTACCTTTGCGCTTCTGTTGTGGATGCTGCAGTAATATACCCATTTCCAAGACTTTTTATTTCAGCTCTTTTAAACACAGCTGTGGCTGATCCAAAAATAAAATCGACCGTGCCTTCAATATAACAGTTTTCATAATATTGCCGCCCTGTGCCTGTTGCATAAAGTGTATCTTGATAGCCTAACACACGTATTTGTTTGAACACAGCCCGGTCACCAGACACATACAGTGCAACTGCCTGACCCGCATGTCTGCCAGCTGTATTTTGAAAGGTGATATTTTCTGCATAAAAATCGTTTGCACGAATCATTGTGCTTGAGCTGTTTGTTGTACTGCCAGTGCTTGCATTTGTATCATCATACGTAAGGATCGTCTTGTGCTGGTTTTCGCCAATAAACGATACGTGTGGTTTATTTTGCGGAAGCAGAATTTTTTCTTTATATACGCCATTTTTAATATAGATCGTTGCCGGTTGTTGATTGTCTGCTGGAATCGCATTAATGGCAGACTGAACGGTGCGGTATGTCCCGCTTCCCTTTTGATCAACGACAAGAACGCGGTTATGCCCGGCTTCTGATGCTTGAAGTGAAGCTGGGTCAAAAAGAAAGAAAGACAAGACCATGACCATCCATACGTTTCTAAATTTCATCACATATCTCCTCCTCATTTTGTGAACGTTTTCATCAAACATTCTTTTTGATCCTATTCCATACACGCACAAAAAAACACCCACGTTTTTATGTTGTGGATGTTTTTTTAGACTTTTCATATTGCATCGCATAAATCCCTTCATTTTCAATCCATTCACAAAAGAGAACATCTCGATAAGAGGAAATATGCTGCTTTTTTAATTGCTTATTCAGCCAGGATTCATCAAAGCCGGCTTCTTGTAAATCATCCTTTAAAATTTCGCCGTCAATAATAAATGTTCTAGGCAATTTCACTTCTTTTCCCTTCACGTTCACATCTTCTGCTGTGGCTGGTGCGTATTTCATTTTCGGAAGAACACTGATAGAACCGTCCGTTTCCAAAATGGCATATTCAATTTCATTCAGAGCAAAATGGCCTTTTGCGCGAACCAGTGTCTGCAGCTGATTGATATCAAGCATATTTTTCTTCAATCGGTTGTAGTGAATCTTCCCCTTATCAATTACAAGAGTAGGTCTTCCTTCTAAAAAAGCACGAATGGATTTAAAGCGCTGTGAAAGCCATTCAACTGTATAAATAAGTACGCCCCATACTGCAACAGCAAATAAAATGTGCTGAATCCTGACTTCTGGGTCAAAAATGGCGTTTCCGACCATTTCACCTAAAATCAGTGCAGAAATAAAATCAAACGGTGTGATTTGTGCAAATTGTGTTTTCCCTAATAATTTTGTAATAAAAAATAAAGCGAAGAATCCGATGAAGAGTTCAATTAAAATATTAACGAACGGCACAAAAATTCCTTCCTTTCTTGCTGCAATTATATACAGCATATACATGAAAGGAAGGATCTAAACCATTTATGAAGGCAATAAAATAAAGACATTGTCCCCTTCAACGAATGTTTCATATGTTTTAACGCATCCGTGATCTGGTGCTTGCACGTTTCCTGATGAAAGATCAATTTTCCAATCATGCATTGGACAGAAAACGTGATTCCCGCTGACCATGCCTTCAGCCAGAACGCCGCCTTTATGTGGACAGCGATTTTCAATGGCTTTGAACTGCTTATTAGAGGTTTGAAAAACAGCTAATTCAAGTGTACCGGCTTCAACTGTTTTTCCTAGCTGGAGCGGAAAATCTGATAGGGTGCCAATGTGAACTTTAACAACTGAAACTGTCATATGATCTCATCCCTTCAATTGATTTATACGGAAGCCGTCGCTTTTTGAAATAATTGTCTCGTGTCTTTTTGACTCTCGCGAAGCTCCTGCCAAGGCTCTTCATATGTTGAAAGCGCAATGTCCATTCTTTCGATTAAGGCTGCTCGTTTTTCATCATCCAGGAGTACTGATTGAATATGATCTAACCCAAGTCGCTCAACCCAAGCAGAGGTTCTTTCTAAATAATTTGCCGTTTCTCTGTAATATTGCAGGTATGCTGCAGCCATTTGCTCTACTTCTTCTGCTGTACTGACCTTCATTAATAAATCTCCAGCCCTCAGGTGTGTGCCGCCATTTCCGCCGGCATACAATTCAAACCCTCCATCAATTCCCACAATACCGAGGTCTTTAATTCCGGACTCTGCACAGTTTCTCGGACAAGCAGAGACGGCCATTTTTACTTTATGCGGTGTCGCAAGACCTTCAAATTTCTTTTCCAGTGCAATTCCTAGAGCCATGGAGTCCTGCGTGCCGAACCTGCAAAATTGTTCTCCAACACATGTTTTAACTGTTCTTAAAGATTTTCCATATGCATAACCCGATGGCATATCTAGATCCGCCCACACTTTTGGTAAATCTTCTTTTTTGACACCTAGAAGGTCAATACGCTGACCGCCAGTCATTTTCACAAGCGGTATTTCATATTTGTCGACGACATCAGCTATTTTCCTCAAGTCATTTGCATTGGTGACGCCGCCGTACATTCGCGGAACAACTGAATAGGTGCCATCGTTTTGAATATTGGCATGCATGCGTTCATTTACAAAGCGTGAGCTCTTTTCATCTTTGTATTCAAGTGGATGAAGCATGCCTAAATAATAATTCAGTGCAGGGCGGCATTTTGAACAGCCCTCTTCTGTATTCCAGTCAAGTACATTCATCACTTCTTTGACATGCTGCAAGCCTTTTTCTTTGATTTCATGAATGACTTCATCGCGTGAAAGAGTAGTGCAGGCGCAGATGGTTTCTTTTTGGGCTGTCCGGCTTGCATCCTCACCTAGCGTATGCCAAAGAATCTCTTCGACAACAGGCTGACAGCCTCCGCAAGATCGTGAGGCACTTGTACATTGCTTGACTTCCTGAAACGTTGTTAAGCCTTCTTTCTGAATGGCTTCCACAATCTGCCCTTTTGACACGCCATTACAGCCGCAAACAATATGGTCGTTTGCCATGCTGTCAATTGTGCTTTCTTGCGCGGGATCATTGGAGGTTAAGACAGATACCTTCTCCATATCCGACATATCTATTCCTTCTTTAATGTACGAGAATAAACGAGGTCCGTCGCTTGTTTCTCCAAACATGACGGCGCCTACTAATCGGTTTTGCTGGAAGACGAGTTTTTGATAGATGCCTTTTTGTTCGTCAAAAATCTTAATCGCTTTTTTCTCATCGTTTTCAATAAAATCACCAGCTGAAAATACATCAACTCCTGATACTTTCAGCTGTGTTGACAGAACAGAGCCTTCATATGGAGCAGGGTTCAAGCCGCATACATGCTTGGCAAGTACAGTCGCTTGATCGTATAAAGGAGCAACTAATCCGTACGTTTGTCCCCTGTGTTCCACACATTCTCCGACGGCATAAATGCCCGGGACACTTGTTTCCATAAAATCATTGACGATAATCCCACGGTTCACTTCAAGCCCGCTTATTTCTGCAAGCATTTTACTTGGTTTAATTCCCGCAGCCATGACGACTAGGTCTGCCTCAAGTCTAGTGCCGTCTGAAAATGATAAACCTTCTACTCTTGTATCTCCTAAAATCTCATTTGTCTGTTTTCCAAGCAGGAATTTCATCCCCTGTTCTTCTAATGCTTTTTGAAGAAGCTGGCCTGCAATAGGGTCAAGCTGGCGTTCCATTAAATGAGAGCCGAGGTGGATGACATTCACTTCCATGCCTAAGTTTAATAGACCGCGTGCTGCTTCAAGTCCAAGGAGTCCGCCTCCGATGACTGCTGCTTTTTTGTACATAGTAGAGGCATTGACCATTTCCTCAGTGTCTTGCAATGTACGAAAAGCCGTCACGCCTTTTTTATCACTCCCTGGAATTGGCAGGATGAATGGAAGTGACCCTGTTGCTAAAATCAATCGGTCATAATGCACGGTCCGTCCTTGATCACTGGTGACTGTTTGGTTCTCTGTATCGATCTTCACTATGGTCTCGTTTGTAAACAGTTGAATATCATGCTTTTGATACCAGTTCCAATCGTTTAACGTAATATCTTCGACCTTCGTATCCCCTTGAAGCACTTTCGATAAAAGAATTCGGTTATAGTTAGGATACGGTTCAGTCCCAAATACCGTCATGTCGAAACGTTCGCCGTCTGTTTTTAAAATGTTTTCAAGGCTTCGAATGCCGGCCATACCGTTCCCCACTAATACGAGTTTTTCTTTCATGATAAAACACCCCTCATGTGATCATTTTTTAGAAAGTACCATAATCTAAACATAGATGGAAAATACATGTTAAAATTTCTCACATAGTTTTTCATTCACGCCGGCTGACAGCTGAACAGGACAATATTTAAAGCCTGGCATTTTACTTTGCGGATCTAGTTGATCATCAATTAATTGATTAATTGATTGATGTTTGCTCCAGTGAAATGGAACAAATACGGTATCTTTTCGAATGGTGTCTGATATGCGGCATCTGATGATGACACTTCCTCTTTTTGACTTGATGGTCACGAGCTCCCCGTGCTGAAGTCCATACGTTTTCGCTGTGTCAGGATGAAGCTCTGCATATGCTTCAAACTGTCTGGCAACAAGAGAGGTGCTCCTTCTTGTTTGAACGCCTGTTTGGTAATGAGCCATCACCCTGCCGGTCGTTAAATAAAGAGGGTATTCTTGACTGACGGGTTCCTTTGCAGCCTTTTTTCCATGTGTGACGACGGCAAACTTCGCTAAACTGTCAGAATGTGAGAATGCATGTTCAAATAATCTTTCAGTTCCCGGATCTTCTAAATGAGTACAAGGCCACCTTATGCCTTGTTCCTTCCTCAGCCTTTCATAGGTTATGCCTGAATAATCAGCCTTTGCACCTTTCGTTACGGCTCTTAATTCCTCAAAGATCTCTTCTGCGGATGAAAAGGAAAAATGGCTGCCTTTGCCTAATACAGCTGCTATTTCACAAATGATTTGCCAATCGTGCTTTCTTTGGTGTTTAAGTGGATATGTTGCTTCTCTAAGCGTAACGCGCCCCTCTATGTTTGTCACGGTACCTTCATCCTCTAAATATGACGAAGTCGGTAAAATTACATCTGCCAGCGCAGCTGTCTCAGACATAAATAAATCAACGGCAACAAAAAAGGACAAGTTCTTGATGGCTTGCTGAACCAAGTGCGCGTTCGGCCCTGATTGGACAGGATTTGAGCACATTAAAAAGAGCGCTTTGATCTCACCTGCCTCCATTTTTTCAAACATCTCAAAAGCAGACACGCCCTTTCCTGGGAGTTCTTTTTCATCAATGTTCCATCGTTCAGCCATTTCTTTTCTGTGAGCAGGATTTGAGATATCTCGATATCCTGGAAGCTGATCTGCTTTTTGCCCATGCTCTCTTGCTCCCTGGCCATTTCCCTGGCCGGTTATTGCGCCATAGCCGCATCCAAAGCGGCCGATCTTCCCGGTAACAAGCAGAATATTCAGGAAATTACGCACAGAGGCTGTACCGTCTATTTGCTGCTCAATGCCTCTTGCTGTAAAAATCATGCCTGTCTTTTCTTGCGCAAATTTCCTTGCTATTTTCTGCATCACATCAATCGTCACGCCGGTTTGCTCAGCAACGTCTGGGAGGGAGATACGTGAGATATGCTCCTTTAGTTTTTGGAAACCTGATGTTCGTTGATGAATAAATGATTCATCGATTAAATGCTCATGCAGCATGATGTGCAATATGCCGTTTGCCAGTGCGGCATCTGACCCTGGTTTTAGGCTGACATGTAAATCGGCTAATTGGGCGGTCGGAGTTTTGCGCGGATCAATGACGATGAGAAATGCGCCATTATTTTTCGCCTCCTCGATGTAGGGCAGGAAGGTTGGCTGACATTCCGCTATATTCGTTCCAACCAATATCAACACTCGTGCATGCTTGATGTCGCTTAGAGGAAAGGTCAGGCCACGGTCAAGTCCGAATGTTTGATTTGCGGCAGTTGCTGCCGAAGACATACATAGTCTGCCGTTATAATCGATGTATTTCGTTTTCAGCGCCACTCTTGCAAATTTCCCGAGTAAGTACGCTTCCTCATTTGTAATTGATGCGCTTCCGTACACACTGATCACATCATGGCCATGCGACAGCTGAAGGGTTTCTATGTTTGTTTTGATTTCTTCGAGAGCCTCCTGCCATGTCGCTTTTACAAATTGTCCGTTTCTTTTGATCAGCGGGTGATTCAGGCGATCTTTATGAAGCGCGTGCTGGTGTGCATGCTGTCCTTTCATACAAAGTCTTCCGTGCGTAGTTGGATTGTGTACACCAATCGTTTGGTAGCGTGTTCGCCCTTCCACATGCTGCTCGATTAACTGCATTTTGCACTGCATACTGCAAAAAGGACATTGGGCTGGGAACACTCGCTTTTGTTCTTCCTGCTTTGATTTTTGCTGGGCATATTGTAAAAAAGATTGACTCATACCTTCACATCCTTATGACTTACTTTTTCTTGTCTGCTTTGGTCAAATTGCGCACAGAGCTCTTCTCTTATTTCCTCATCAAGCAACTTTTCTCGAATAGAAATGTTTCCATGCCGGGACAGCCAATCGCCAATGGATTCTTGAAAGTAAGCATTTTTTCTATACTCTTCAAGCACCGCTTTTAAAAAAGGAATAAGCTCACTTGAATGAGCCAAGGTGTAAAAAAGCTGGCCTCCTAAATAAATATTCCATTCACCCAGCTGCTTCTTCAGGCAGATGTCATCAATTAGAGCAAGTTTACACGTGCAGGAAGCACCAGTGATATGAACAGAGGTGACTGCTGGTAAAAGTGTATCTTCCACTTGTCTTTCCAGCTCCATCACAAGTAAAGTGACAGCTGGATCACTGCAGTCGCATGAAAGGATATGAGATAGTCTTCTTTTCTCATTGGGCATAATTGGCCAATGATTTTTGACGATTTGTGCTGCCTGTTTTGACACACCGATAAGCCGGATTCGTTTATGCTTTGTCAGCTCTGCCTGCTCAATCAGCCTTTTCTCTAACAAAGACGTAATGATTTTCAAAAAATCCAGATCAAGCCGGCCTCCATATAATTGAGGAATCAACATGTCTTCCTGTTCAGCAGCGCCGATTTTTTCCACCGATCCTTGGAATTGCTCGAGATAGTATTGAATGGCCGGCCGGCAGATGCCGCAGCCGTGATTCGTTTTCCATTGAAAATGTCTTCTTATTTCTTCAGCATTCACCTGCTGCTGCTTTTTAATAAACGAAAAAATAGTCTGCTCATCTACTTCTGTACATGGACAAAAAAAGGCCTGCGGTTCCGTTTGTTCATGTGATGATAACTGACAGCAAGCACGGACGAGCTCTTGACACCCGCCGCACCCGGTTGCTGCCCCTGTCTTTTTTTTCACCTCTTCTAAGTTTGTCAGCTGATGAACCGAAATGCTTTTTAAAATCGTCCCTTTTGTAACGGTTTGACATTGGCAGACGAGGTCTTCCATTTTTAATGAATCTAGTGAGGATGCTTGCTTTTCATGAAGGGATTTCATGACCACACTTTTATCACGTCCCACTTTCACATCTTGCAAAAGCTGATCGGCATTCTCCAGCTCTCCGACAAATAAAATACCTGCCAGCGCCTCACGTTCAAAGACGAATTTTTTATATACCTCTTGCTCTTCATCTAAATAAGTCACAGCTGACATAAACGGAGAATGATGTTCAATACATCCAGCAGAATAAATCGGCAAATCAGGTACTTTTAATTTTGTTGAGTAAATGGGCTTGGGTGTATGTGTGATTTTTTCCCCTAAAAGATGCTTAGCGAGCACGCTTGCTTGTTCATAAATGGGCTGAATAAGACCGTGCACCATCCCTTTGTGCTCTGCACATTCTCCAATCGCATAAATATTCGGGATATTGGTCTCCATCACGTCATTGACAACAATGGCTTTTCTCGTGTGTATGCCATGATTCTCTGCAAGCTGTTTATTCGGACGAATACCTGTTGTAAAAACTACAAGATCAGCCTCCACGATGTCGCCATTTTTCAATAGAACGCCTTCTACCCTCTCACCGCCTAAGCATGCAATGGTATGGGCATTTGTTTTCACCTGAATGCCTTTTCGTATGAATTGTCGCTGTAATAATCCGGCTGCTGTTTCATCTAATTGTCGCTGCATGAGCCGCTCCGTATGATGAATAATGGTGGTTTCCAGCCCCGCCATCTGCAGACCAGCTGCTACCTCCACACCAAGCACGCCGCCTCCGATCACTGCTGCTTGTTGATAATGCACCGCATCCGCACAAATGGCCTCATAATCATCAATTGTCCGAAAAGCGTATATCCCTTTTTTGGACACACCTTGAATAGGAAGAAAATTCGGCGATGAACCTGTTGCAATGACGAGCTTGTCGTAGGGAATTTCCCGGCGTGCATCTGTCATGACACACTTTCGATTTGTATCGATATGTACAACTGATTCTCCTTTGTACAATGTGATGTCATGCGCGGTGTACCATTCTTTATCCTTTAGTTCAATTTGAGCTAATGATTCGCTTTTTTGTAAAATCGACGAAAGTTTTATTCGATTGTAGGCAGAGTGCTTCTCTTTTCCAATGACTGTTATGGCGTAATGTTCTGGCTGCTTTTGATTGATCTCTTCGATACATTTCATACTCGCCATGCCGTTTCCGATAAACACAAGTTTGCGTTTTGCCATCTGAAATCAACCTTTCTAAGCCTCTTGCTCGAGCACATTGTATGGATTGATTATGGCACACACTTGTAAAAAAGTGTTTATTCATGTCAATTTTTCTCACATAATACTTTCATTACATAAGTGAACTCGCTATCTTTAAGTCAGAAAATTCAATCGAGGAGGCGTTTTATGAAACTCTCAGAATTAAAATCAAGTGGTCATCCTAAAACATTGTTTGGTTCCTTTTTATATTTCGATGTGAGCTTTATGATCTGGGTTTTGTTAGGAGCGCTGGGTGCTTTTATTGCGCAAGATTTTGCTTTATCAACCGTAGAGAAGGGCATGATTGTGGCCATTCCAATTCTATCTGGTTCTTTTTTTCGGATTGTGCTCGGTTTATTCACCGATCGAATAGGACCTAAAAAGACTGCAGTGATGGGAATGCTTTTAACGACCATTCCGCTCATTTGGGGGTTTATCGCTGGTACAACCCTTTCGGAGCTCGTACTGATTGGAATTTTGCTTGGAGTAGCAGGAGCAAGTTTTGCTGTTGCTTTGCCAATGGCAAGCCGCTGGTATCCTCCTCACTTACAAGGAGTAGCCATGGGGATTGCAGGCGCCGGGAATAGTGGAACACTAATCTCCACCTTATTTGGTCCAAGGCTTGCGGAGATTTACGGGTGGCATGCCGTAATGGGGCTCGCTCTGATTCCGTTAAGTCTTGTCTTTTTGTTTTTTATTTTCACTGCAAAAGATGCACCAAATCAGCCCGCTCCTCAGCCGGTTCGGTCGTACTTTTCAGTATTTCAAGTGAAATCGACATGGTTTTTCTGTTTGCTTTATGCGATCACATTCGGAGGGTTTGTCGGGCTTTCCAGTTTCCTCAGTATTTTCTTTGTAGATCAATATGGGGTTTCGAAGATTCATGCTGGTGATTTTGTGACCCTTTGTGTGGCGGCAGGCAGCTTCTTTCGGCCTGTGGGCGGTCTCATTGCCGATAAAATAGGCGGAATGAAAGTACTGCTTGGATTATTCGGAATCATCGGCATCTGCTTAGGAGGAGTGAGCAGTCTTCCAGCTTTACCTGTGGTCATTGCGCTTTTATTTGTGGGGATGATGTGCCTTGGGATGGGGAATGGCGCTGTTTTTCAGCTGGTGCCTCAAGTATTTCATAAAGAAATTGGGATTGTGACCGGAATTGTTGGGGCTGCTGGAGGCATTGGCGGATTCTTTTTACCTAATATTCTTGGCAGTTTAAAAGAATTGACTGGCTCATATACGTTTGGCTTTTTGACCATTTCCCTTTTTGTTCTTATTGTCTTCCTCTGTTTAGTCGTATCGCAGCTTAAACGTAAAAAAGTGTTGATCAACCATACCATTTCTGAATCATAAAAAGCCATGACCACACGTTGGTCATGGCTTTTCTTTATATTGTAACACCCTTTGTTTGACCTATTTTGGCAGAACCGAACTCCCCATTAAATAACGGTCTACCTCGTGCGCCACTTGTCTGCCTTCATTAATTGCCCAGACAATCAAGCTTTGCCCGCGTCTTGCATCTCCCGCTGCAAATACGCCTTCTACATTTGTTGTATATTCCCCATATTTTGCGTCAATGCGATTGTTTTTGCTGTCCACGCCAAAGTGTTTCACAAGCGGCTGTTCAGTTCCCTCAAAACCAATTGCAATAAAGACGAGCTGAGCAGGCCATACCTTCTCTGTCCCTGGAATCTCATGAAATTCAAACTTCCCTTGTTCGTTTTTCACCTTTTCCATTTGAATGGTATGAAGCTCTTTTAATTTCCCATTTTTATCTGCCACAATTTTTGTGGTTTGAATTGAATATTGACGCGGATCTTCTCCGAATTTTGCTTGTGCTTCTTCATAAGCATAATCCAGCGAGAAGACATAAGGCTGTTCTGGCCACATGTTATCTCCTACACGTGTATCCGGAAGCTTTGGATGCTTCCCGAATTGAACAACACTTTTTGCTTTTTGGCGCAGTGCAGTTGCAACGCAGTCTGCACCTGTATCTCCTCCGCCAATCACAATCACGTCTTTTCCTTTTGCATCAATGAAGTTTTTGTCTTTAAATCCTGAATCAAGCATGCTTTTCGTTGCGAGGGTTAAATAATCCATCGCAAGGTGAATTCCTTTTGCTTCCCGGCCTTCAATCAACAGATCACGCTGCTTTTGTGCACCTGTACAAAGGATAACTGCATCAAACTGCTCTTTCAGTTCATCAGCAGTAATATCCACACCGATTTCTGTGTTCGTTACAAAGTCAATGCCTTCTTGTCTTAGAAGTTTGACTCTTCGCTCGACCACTTCTTTGTCGAGCTTCATATTCGGAATCCCGTATGTCAGCAGTCCGCCAAGGCGGTCAGAACGCTCGAACACTGTGACAGCGTGTCCTGCTTGGTTTAATTGATCAGCACTTGCAAGTCCTGCTGGTCCTGAGCCGACAATGGCAATTTTCTTCCCTGTACGGCTTGAAGGGATTCTTGGTGTGATCCATCCATTTTCAAAACCTTTATCAATGATCGTGCGTTCGATATTTTTAATCGAAACAGCCGGATCATTGATAGCGACTGTACATGACCCTTCACAAGGTGCCGGACATACTCTCCCAGTAAACTCTGGGAAATTATTTGTTTTTTGCAGTCTTTCGAGAGCTTCCCTCCATCTCCCGCGATAGACAAGGTCATTCCACTCTGGAATTAAATTGTAGATCGGGCAGCCAGACACGCCGCCCCTGATCTCCATCCCAATTTGACAAAACGGTGTTCCGCAATCCATACATCTAGCGCCCTGCTTTTTCAATACGTCATCTGTATAAGGAGCTGAATATTCTTTCCAGTCATTTTGACGAGTGAGAGGGTCACGTTCATTTGGCTTTTCTCTTTTATAATCCATAAAACCTGTTGCTTTGCCCATTGTCCTCTCCCCTTTCTTAATGAGCGAGGGCTGCTTTTTGCCCGTTTGCCGTTTCTTGATTTTTCGGTTTTGTGTTTGCTTCAAAGGCATACATCACCGCTTCTTCATGACTGAGGCCCGCTTGTTTTTGTTCTTCAATGCTTTGAAGCATCATTTTGTAATTTCTCGGAATGACTTTGATGAATTGATCCTTTTCTTGCTCCCAGTTTTCAAGAAGTGCTGCTGCTTTTGAGCTGTTTGTATAATCAAGGTGTTCCTTGATCATTTGCTTTACTTCCAGTTCTTCTTCATGATCTGTGAGCTTTTCAAACATGATCATTTCCATATTGCACATTCTTTTAAACTGTTTTGCATCCGATGTATGGATGTAAGCCACACCGCCAGACATACCTGCACCAAAGTTTTTCCCAACGTCTCCTAAAATAACGACACGTCCGCCAGTCATGTATTCACAGCCGTGATCTCCAATTCCTTCAACAACCACATGTACACCTGAATTACGAACAGCAAATCGTTCACCAGCACGCCCGTTAATATAAGCTTTTCCGCTAGTTGCGCCGTAAAATGCAACGTTTCCTACAATGACGTTTTCATGTCCATTTTGTACAAAATGATCAGACGTTTTAACAGCAATTTTGCCTCCTGAGAGTCCTTTGCCGATATAGTCATTTGAATCACCTGTTAAATAGAGAGACATGCCCTTTGGCACAAATGCGCCGAAGCTTTGTCCAGCTGAACCAGTGAATCTGAGTGTGAGCGTATCCTCTGGCAAACCCTCTTCCCCGTAGCGCTTAGACACTTCACTGCCAGTAATGGTTCCGGCCACACGGTTGATATTGCGAATGTTCAATGATAGATCAACCGGTGTTTGATGATTCAGCGCTTCTTGCACATAAGGAAGGATTTCATTCATATCCAGCGATTCGTCAATTTTATGATTTTGCGGTGTTCTGAATGTCCGCGCTCCTTCTGGCTGATAAAGCAGTGTTTCAAGGTTTAGCTGACCTGCTTTCCAGTGAGCTTTTGCTCGTTCACTGACCGCAAGGACATCCGTCCGTCCGATTAATTCATCCATTGATGTAAAGCCGAGTTCCGCTAAGATTTCTCTTACTTCCTCTGCAATAAACATCATGAAGTTCACAATGTGATCGGGGTTCCCCATGAATTTTTTGCGAAGCTCTGGGTTTTGTGTGGCAACACCGACTGGGCAAGTATCTAAATGACATGCTCTCATCATCACGCAGCCCAGCACGACAAGTGGAGCCGTCGCAAAGCCATACTCTTCTGCTCCTAAAATCGCAGCCATCACAACGTCGCGGCCAGTCATTAACTTTCCGTCCGTTTCAAGAACGACTCTCTCGCGAAGACCATTTAACACAAGGGTTTGATGCGCTTCTGCCAATCCAAGCTCCCAAGGAAGCCCTGTGTGTTTAATACTCGTTTTCGGTGAAGCTCCTGTACCGCCGTCATAACCGCTGATGACAATGACGTCCGCAGTTCCTTTTGCTACACCTGCTGCAATCGTGCCAACGCCGGCTTTAGATACAAGCTTGACACTGATGCGTGCATCACGGTTCGCGTTTTTCAAATCATGAATCAGCTGTGCCAAATCCTCAATGGAATAAATATCATGATGCGGCGGTGGTGAAATCAATCCGACACCTGGCGTAGAACCACGTACATCGGCCACCCAAGGATACACTTTATTTCCTGGCAGCTGTCCGCCTTCTCCTGGTTTTGCTCCTTGCGCCATTTTAATTTGCAGTTCATCTGCATTGACCAAGTAATGACTTTTCACACCAAATCGGCCAGAAGCGATTTGTTTAATCGCACTTCTGCGGTCATCACCGTGTTCATCTACTGTAAAGCGGGCAGGATCTTCTCCGCCTTCTCCGCTGTTACTTTTACCGCCAATTCGGTTCATCGCAATCGCAAGTGCCTCATGCGCTTCTTTACTTAAAGATCCAAATGACATGGCACCTGTCTTAAAGCGGCGCACGATGGATTCAGCAGATTCAACCTCTTCCAGACGAACCGGCTTTTGTTTTGGCTGAAATGCAAACAAGTTTCTGAGGAAGCCGATTCTTTCTTCATCCGCTGCTTTTGTATATTGTTTAAATAAATCGTAATCTTCATTACGGCATGCCCACTGGAGCGTATGGATCGTTTTTGGGTTAAAAGCATGATGCTCTCCATTTTTTCTCCACTGGAATTCACTGCCTGATTCAAGTGTCTGGTCAGTTGCTGCTTGATACCCTGCTTCATGGCGAAGTTTTGCCTCATGAGCAATGGTGTCAAGATCAATCCCGCCAAGCTGAGAAGCTGTTCCTGTGAAATACGCTTGAATGACGTCTTCACTAATCCCGACTGCTTCAAAGATTTGCGCGCCTCTATAGCTTTGCACAGTGGAAATCCCCACTTTGGACATGACTTTGACGACACCTTCTGTCACGCTTTTACCAAACTTTGTAACAGCTTCATCAAAGCTGATCGAAATCGCTTCGTCTGCAATCAGCTGTTTGTATGTTTCATAGACAAGGTAAGGATGGATCGCATCTGCCCCGTAGCCAATCAGTGCGGCAAAATGATGGACCTCTCTCACCTCTCCAGATTCAACGATCAGACTGACCTTTGTCCGCAGACCTTGACGCACAAGGTGCTGATGTAGTGCACTTAGCGCAAGAAGTGGTGGAATCGGTACTTTTTGTTCTGTCATTTCACGATCTGAAAGGATTAATAAAGAGACGCCTTCTCTAATCGCTTTTTCCGCCTCTTCAAACATCGCATCCAGTCCGCGCTTTAAATCATCGGTGAAAAGTGTATGAATGGTTTTGCTTTTAAAGGCATTATGAACAATCGTTTTCAAGCCGTTAAATTGGCCGCTCGTTAAGACCGGTGTATAAAGTTTAATTCTTCGGCATGAATATTCATTCGGATGTAAAATATCGCCTTCGGCTCCTAACCAAGTCATGGTTGATGTCACTAGCTGCTCACGAATGGCATCAATCGGCGGGTTCGTGACCTGTGCGAACAACTGCTTGAAATAAGAAAACAGAGACTGCGCACGATCTGATAACACAGCAAGCGGTGTGTCACTTCCCATTGAACCAATTGGGTCCTTGCCTTCCTCTAGTAAAGGAATTAAATACTTTTGAATGTCCTCGTACGTATAATGGAACGCACGCTGACGTGTCAACAAATCATCCATTATACTAGAATTTTCTGAATTTTCTTCCGAGCGATTGACGTGAACCATTTCTTCATCGAGCCATTTTTGATAAGGAAGTTCATTCGCAATGGTCGATTTCACTTCTTCGTCAGAAATAATTCGTCCTTCTTCTAAATCAATGAGCAGCATTTTACCAGGCTCAAGACGATCTTTGTACTTAACATCTTCTTCATTTGTGTCAATTACACCAACCTCAGAAGAGAAAATGATATGATCATCATTTGTGACATAGTACCTTGCCGGTCTTAATCCGTTTCGGTCTAAGATGGCCCCGATTTGTTTACCGTCCGTAAAGGAAATCGCTGTTGGTCCATCCCACGGCTCCATGAGAGAACTATGGTATTCATAAAATGCCCGTTTCTCTTTCGACATGTGCGTGTTTTCCGTCCAAGGCTCAGGAATCAGCATCATTGCTGTATGAGCAGGTGTACGGCCTGCAAGCACAAAGAATTCAAAGGCATTGTCTAAAATGGATGAATCACTTCCGTCTGCATTCAGCACTGGCAAAATCTTGTCTAAATCGTCTCCGAAGGCTTCAGATACGAATTGTTGTTCTCTTGCTCTCATCCAATTGATGTTTCCTCTTAATGTGTTGATTTCTCCGTTGTGAATTAAATAGCGGTTTGGATGGGCTCTTTCCCATGTAGGAAATGTATTTGTACTAAATCTTGAATGAACAAGTGAAAATGCAGAAACAAATGTTTCATCCTGTAGATCAAGATAAAAAGCATCGACTTGATCTGATGTTAAAAGCCCCTTGTATACGATGGTTTGACTCGACAGGCTGACAAAATAAAATTGTTTTTCCTCTTTTGTTCCCCAGTTCTCAGCCTGTTTACGGATGACATATAATTTTCTTTCAAATGACAAACGGTCTGTAATGTTGTCGTTTGCTCCGATAAAGACCTGTCTCACAACCGGACAGCTCTTCGCTGCGACAGTACCAATTTTCCCGGCATCGACAGGAACCGTTCTCCAGCCAATTAATGTTTGGCCTTCTTGTTTAATGAACCCGTTGATTTTCTGTTCGATGGCTTGACGCGTTTTTTCGTCATCATCTTTTGAAAAGAAGACCATTCCTACCCCGTAACGGCCTTTTTCAGGAAGTGCAAATTCTTTGCAGTTCTTTCTAAAGAAAGCGTCTGGCAGCTGTACCATTAAACCGGCACCATCACCTGTATACGGATCACTGCCTTGCCCGCCGCGATGATCAAGCTGGCACAGCATTTGTAATCCCTTTTTGACGATGCTATGTGTCGCCTCCCCTTTTAAATGGGCGTACAGTCCGATTCCACATGCATCATGTTCAAATTCAGGACGGTAGAGACCTTGTGGTTGTGGTAGTTGATTATAAGTCATCGTTTCTCTCCCCCGTTTAAAAGATCCGTTTTTTCACAGTAATAAAATCTCACAAACTCTGTAACTTATTTTAAGTTTTCAAATTGATATAAACAATATATAATTTAGATCAAAACAATCTCTTTTTGAGATAGATAGGTGTGAAGTGCATAAATGGAGCTTCGTCAGTTACGTTATTTTGTAGAAGTCGCAGACCGTGAACACGTGTCAGAAGCGGCTGAAAACTTACATGTTGCCCAATCTGCCATCAGCCGGCAGATTGCGAATTTAGAAGAAGAACTTGGAGTGGCCTTATTTGAACGAGAGGGACGAAATATCAAATTAACGAAGATCGGCAGACAATTTTTAGATCATGTCAGAACTGCACTCAAAGCCATTGATTATGCGAAAGAGCAAATTGATGAATACTTAGATCCGCACAAAGGAACAGTGAATATTGGCTTTCCTACAAGTCTAGCAAGCCAAGTACTCCCTTCTGTCATCTCCGCCTTTAAGCAGGAATATCCAGAGGTCGATTTTTTACTTCGTCAAGGATCCTATAAATTTCTCATTGAAGCGGTCAAAAACCGAGATATCGATCTCGCCTTTTTAGGACCCGTACCGACAAACGATTCTCAAATAGAAGGAAATATTTTGTTTTCCGAAAGCATTTATGCCCTTTTACCGGTTAGCCACCCCTTTAGCGGACAAAGGAGTATTCATTTAAGTGATCTAAGAAAGGATCATTTCGTGTTATTTCCTGAAGGGTATGTGCTGAGACAAATTGCGGTTGATGCTTGCAAGCAGGCAGGCTATGAACCTACCATTTCATCTGAAGGAGAAGATTTGGATGCCATTAAAGGCCTCGTTTCGGCAGGTATGGGCGTTACTTTATTACCCGAAAGTGCCTTTTATGAAACAACACCGCGATTTACAGTGAAAATTCCGATCGATTTCCCTCAAGTGAGACGAACGGTTGGCATTATTGCATCTAAAACGCGAGAAATGTCTCCTTCTGCCCATGATTTTTATGTGTTTGTGAAGGATTTCTTTTCTAAAATTGAACAATATAAATAATTCACTAAAACAAGACATTTCATTTGTAGAAATAATCCCTCTTTGTATATGATGAGTTACAGAACAAAAGACTATATGGAAGAAAGGTATTCGTATGAAATCAATTTTATCATTTTTAAAGCCTTATCGGCTGTCCGTTGTGTCCATTGTCATTCTCACCTTTTTAAGCAGTATGCTCCAGCTGTATTTACCGACGTTAACAGCAGATATCGTTGATGTCGGTATCGTCCAAGGAGATATTGCTTACATATGGAAGGTTGGCGGCTGGATGGTGGCATGTTCTTTACTCGCCATTTTGCTCACCATTTGGAAGTCTTACTTGTCATCAAAGACAGCTCTTGGCTTCGGCCGTGATATGAGAAGACAGCTGTTTGTGCATGTCGAACAATTTTCATTAGAAGAATTTCAAAAGATCGGCACGTCTTCCTTTATTACTAGATCAACAAATGATGTGAAACAAGTCCAAGATGTGACGATCATGATTTTACAAATGATGACGCGGGCCCCGCTTATGCTTGTGGGCGGAATTATTTTGGCTGTTTCCAGGGATGCTGTCCTGTCTCTTATCTTTTTAGCAGCCCTCCCCCTTCTTGGAGGATTTATCTATTTAGTGTCAAGAAAAGCCATTCCGCTATTTGGCCAGCTTCAGAAAAAAACAGACCGGCTGAATTTAATTATGCGAGAATCTCTTTCAGGCATCCGGGTCATTCGTGCATTTAACCGTGTAGATGATGAAAAGGAGCGATTCCAAGAAGCTAACACGTCCTATAAGGATACTGGCCTTAGAGTCAACCGATTAATGGCTTACTTGTTTCCATTTATGCTGATCATCATGAACTTCACGAATATCGGTATTGTCTGGCTTGGTGCAAACCGAATTGATGCCGGAGAAATGGAAGTTGGTAATCTCATTGCCTTCATTCAATATGCGATGATGATTTTAATGGCACTGATTATGCTGTCGATGAGCTTTATTATGGTCCCAAGAGCACAAGCATCAGCTAAACGTATGAATGAAGTGTTAAACATGGAACCAAAGATTAAAGACAAAGAAGAGTCTATGACTGAGCTTCACGAGCCCGCCCACTCCATTCGCTTTGACGATGTGTCATTTTATTACTCAAATGCAGAGAAACCGGCCGTTCAAAACATCACGTTTGAAGCCAAAACTGGCGAAACAACAGCCATTATCGGAAGTACGGGTTCTGGGAAAACTACCCTTCTCCAGCTGATGACGCGTTTTTATGAAGTGACAGAGGGCCGGATTACATTAGATGGTGTAGACATTAGAGAGCTGCCTCAGGAGAAACTGAGAAACCAAATGGGCTATGTCTCTCAAAAAGCTGTTTTATTCAGCGGAACCATTGCCGACAATGTGCGTTTTGGCAAGCAGGATGCAAGCGATGAAGACGTCTGGCAGGCGCTGCGAACCGCGCAGGCCGAAGAATTTGTTTTGCAAAAAGATGGCGGAATTGAAGGAGAAATTGATCAAGGTGGTTCCAATCTATCCGGCGGCCAAAAACAGCGGCTTTCCATTGCAAGGGCGCTAGTGCGAAAACCATCATTCTATCTGTTTGACGATAGCTTTTCAGCACTTGATTACAAAACAGATGCCAAGCTGCGGGCATCATTAGAAGCAGAAAAAGCACATGCAGCCCTCATCATTGTCGCACAACGAATCAGCACAGTGAAGCATAGTGATAAAATCATTGTACTTGATGAAGGAAAAATCGCAGGTATCGGAACACATGAACAATTAATAAAGGATAATCTTGTGTACCAAGAGATTGTCGCATCACAGGAAGGTCAGGAGGTGAGCGAGGATGAGTAAGAAAATGTCTTCCGGCATGGGCCATAAAGGCGCCCACCCTAAAGGGCCAGCCGCAAAACCGAAGGAATTTAAGAAAACACTGCTTCGGTTGACAGGCTATTTAAAACCAAGAAAATTTCAGCTGATCATCGTCTTTATTGCAGCAATTGGTTCAACTGTCTTTAATGTCATTAGTCCAAAGCTGCTTGGGGATGCCACCTCTTCCCTATTTGACAGCTTTACGAATGGAACAGCTGTTCAATTTGATGTCATTTCACGAATACTTTTGCTGCTTGTCGTCCTGTACGTAGTTGCTTCTCTCTTTTCATTCGTTCAACAATATATCATGGCCGGTGTCTCTCAACAGACCATTGCTGAATTACGCCAAGAAGCAAATGACAAGCTCACACGTCTCCCCCTTCGTTATTTTGATAAAACAACCCACGGGGACACACTAAGCCGTGTGATGAATGATATCGATAATATTAATACATCGCTTCAGCAGGCGCTCACCCAAGTGATTACATCTGTTATTACAGTGATTGGAATTGTCGTGATGATGCTTTTCATCAGTCCCTTACTTACGTTGCTTGTTTGTTTGACGCTGCCACTCAGCCTGTTTGCGATTCGCGGCATTACGTCATTTTCTCAAAAGCATTTTAAAGCGCAGCAAAAAGAGCTTGGGACGATCAATGGCCATATTAATGAGATGTTTACAGGACATCAGACAGTTCGTGCGTATGGCTACGAAAAGAAAGCGATCGGTACATTTGATCAGTTAAATGAAAAGCTGTATGAATCCTCAAGGAAAGCGCAGTTCATTTCTGGTTTAATGATGCCAATGATGACCTTTATCGGGAACCTTGGCTATGTGGCAGTCAGTGTAGCCGGCGGGATTCTTGTCATTAACGGGAATATTCGTGTCGGGGATGTTCAGGCGTTTATACAATACACCCAGCAAATGTCTCAGCCGCTTGTGCAAGCATCAAGTGTCGCAAACTTAGTTCAATCAGCGATCGCTTCTGCTGAAAGGGTCTTTGAAATCCTCGATGAGGAAGAAGAAAGTACCGAAGAAGATGCGGCGATTGATCTTGCTTCACTCTCAGGTGATGTGAGCTTTGAACAAGTTCAATTCGGATATGAAAAAGATCATCCAATTATTAAAGATCTTAATTTAGATGTGCAAGAAGGACAAACAGTTGCCATTGTCGGACCAACAGGCGCAGGAAAAACAACCATCATCAATCTTTTAATGCGTTTTTACGAGCTAGATCAAGGCTCCATACGCATTGGCGGTGTCAAAACAACTGATCTCAGCCGTCAGCAAGTACGAGAATTATTTGCGATGGTTCTTCAGGATACGTGGCTCTTTGAAGGAACGATTTACGACAACATTGCCTATGGCAAGCAGCACGTTTCCAAAGAGGATGTCATCAAAGCCGCCAAACATGCCTATGCGGATGATTTTATCCGCACGCTTCCAGATGGATATGATACACTCTTAAAAGAAGATGCCGGCAACCTGTCACAAGGTCAACGCCAGCTGTTAACCATCGCCCGTGCCATTTTATCTGATCCAAAGATCTTGATATTAGATGAAGCAACAAGCAGTGTGGATACACGGACAGAGATGCATATTCAAAAAGCAATGAATGAATTGATGAAAGGCAGAACGAGCTTCGTGATTGCACACAGACTTTCAACAATTAAGGATGCAGACCTCATTTTAGTCATGAAGGATGGAAGCATCATTGAAAAAGGATCGCACAGCGAACTTTTAAAACAAAAAGGCTTCTATGCAGATTTATATATGAGTCAATTTGCCGAAAATCAAGTTGGTTAACATCAAAAAAGAGGGTAAACACGCATGTCACATGCTGTCTACCCTCTTTTCAATTGTTATCTGCTCGCTTCTTCACTTTTACACTGAGCTTCGTTATATACTCTGCTTCATCTTTAGACATGAGCGAATGAAGTAAATACTCCTCAAATACATCTCCATCCAGCAACATGCCCTCTTTCTCGATTTCATCTAATAAATGCGAATAAGCAGACTCAATCTCATCATATGTTCCTTGATCATATATCACCGCATAGATCCCACCAGGTTTTTTCACTGCCCCCGGTCCATCCATTCGGCAGAACAGTTGATCTGACTGATGATAGTGGCGCTTACGAAACTGTTCCTTTTTTAAGACAGAACCATTTGCCGCAGCCCCTTTTATGCCAACTTCCTTTAGAAATTCCCCTACAATTCGTGATATTTCTTCTACAGGTGTATTTAAATCGATCGGGTTTGAAGCACTTAGTATGACTGGTTCTTCTGGCAGCTCTTGAAACAGGACCTCTCCTATTTTCACAGTTGATAATTCATGCGTTGTCTCGATCACCCGCATAAGAAAAGCTTGGATATCTTGCAGCTTTTCAATCTCTTGTTTGACCCTTTCTACTTGGTCGGCCGCTAGGCTTTGCAGTCTTTCGCGGGAAGGTTCTGTGAAATATTGTTTTAACTCTTTGATCGGAAATTGAACAGCTCGCAAGGATTGAATCGCAATAAAATGGTCAAATTGCTCAAGTGTATAGTAACGGTATCCATTTTCATGAACACCAGCCGGCTTAAATAAATCGATTTTATCATAATACAGAAGCGTATCTTTTTTTACATCAAATAGCTTGGCAAATTCTCCAGTGAAAAACGTTTTTTGCACATCATTGATCATGATGAAGGCTCCTTTCTTGACTATGGAGTAACTCCATACTTTATCATAACATGCAGAAACACCACTACGCAGGGAAAGGATAAGAAAATGAACAAAATAACTCAACATGAAGTGACATTAGCACAAGCAAATAAAGAGGATTTCCCTTCTATGAAAAAAGAGCTTCAGAAAGCTTTTACAGCTGGCGTGATCGACGCATTTGGCGATGCGCAGGATGGACCGATTCCGCCAGATGCAGTAATTGATGAATCTTTTTATTCGAATGAACACATTGTTTATCATATTATGCTAAATGGTGAAAAGGCAGGCGGTGTTGTCATCAAAATCAACCAAGAGACACATCACAACTCGGTTGATTTGCTATACATCTCCTCATCCTCTCACGGCCGCGGCATTGGTCAGGCAGCATGGAAAGCCATTGAGGCGCAATATCCAGAAACGATTGTATGGGAGGTTGTGACTCCTTATTTTGAAAAACGTAACATTCATTTCTATGTCAACAAGTGCGGCTTTCAAATAGTTGAATTTTATCACTTACACCATCCAGATCCAAACGCACCTTGTGAAGCAGATCAAGGCAATGAGCCTTTAGCATCTGAGGAATTTGAATTTTTTAAATTTGAGAAAGTCATGAAGAAAAACTGTTCAAACGTATGATAACGTGTATTTCTTTAAGATAAAGTTAAAAACACTACCCATAAAAAGGTAGTGCTTCTTAAATCTTTTCTAGCTTCTAATCTGACCGTCGCCACATAGAAGTAGCTTAGTTGTCGTGAGTGCAGGAAGTCCCATTGGACCTCTTGCGTGCAGTTTTTGAGTAGAGATGCCGATTTCAGCTCCATAGCCAAGTGCGCCGCCGTCTGTAAAGCGAGTCGATGCGTTATGATAAACAGCCGCCGCATCGACTTCGTTTAGAAACGTGAGTGCATTTTTTTCATCTTCTGTCACAATGGCTTCTGAATGCTTTGTGCCGTACTGATCGATATGGCTGATCGCTTCCTCGATTGAATCGACTACCTTTACCGCAAGATCAAGACTTAAATACTCATCTGTCCAATCCACTTCCCCAGCAGGAACCGCGTTTGAAAAGTAAGACTCTGCTGCCTGATCGCCATGTACAGTGACACGGTGCTCCTGCAAAGCTTCATTTAATGAGACTGCATTTTCTTTCAGCCAATCGCGATGAATAATCAGCGTCTCAAGTGCATTACATACAGCCGGACGATTCGTTTTCGCATTGATCACAATCTCAATAGCTTTTTTCACATTCGCGGTTTGATCAATAAAGATATGGCAGTTTCCTGTCCCTGTTTCAAGCACTGGAATAGTGGATTCCTCCACCACTGTTTTGATTAAGGAAGCTCCGCCTCGCGGAATTAACACATCGATCCATTCTTTAAGTTGAAACATCGCCTGAACCGATGAACGGTCTGTTTGTTCAATCAATTGCACCGCATCACGAGGAATTGTTGTTTGATCCAATGCTTCATGAATCACACTGACAATGGCTTTGTTGGAAGAAATAGCGGAGGAACCGCCTTTTAAAATCACTGAGTTGCCTGCCTTTAAGGCAAGGCCTGCTGCATCGACAGTGACGTTCGGTCTCGCTTCATAGATCATCCCGATCACGCCGAGCGGTACTCTTCGGCTTTTTACGTGTAAGCCGTTATCAAGAGTCCATTCATCCAATATTTCTCCAACAGGATCTGTTAATCTCGTCACGAGCCGCAAACTTTCAGCAAACTCATGAATTCTTTCTTCGTTTAACAGTAATCGATCCAAGAGTGCCTCTGAGAAGCCTTTTTCTTTCCCAGCATTTAAATCTTTTTGATTCTCCTGTAAAATGAAGCGGCTGTTTTGCTCTAATGCTTCTGCCATTTTAAGAAGCGCGTCATTCTTTTCCTCTGTTTGAAGTAAACTTAGTTTTTTTGAAACATGCTTTGCTTTTTTCGCTTTTTCTTTGACCGTTGTGACAACTTCAGCTGTCAGTGTCATGGAATTCCTCCCTTTTGGTTAACAAACTGGAATCGATAAATCTAAATGACAAACAAATGCTTCAAGATCGACGACATGCACGATTTCATCTTGTAACAAGTCACTCTTACGGGCGAGTTCATCTGACGCATAATTCACAATACCAAGCCCTATTTCTCTTCCATCTTGATCTAAAATACGGACCACATCGCCTTTTTTAAACGAACCTTTCACATTGACAATCCCATCAGAATCAAGGCTTCCCTCTCGGTGCATGAGGAATTCCTGTGTTTTCTCTTGAACCACGATCTCACCCTTTGGTCCAGAATGAAAGGCAATCCACTGCTTCTTATAGTTGAGCGGCGCTACATTTTCGTCAGCGGTAAAATAAGTGCCGTCCTCTGTCCCATTGATCGCTTTGTCTAAAATGCCAGGCGTATCTGCTTTTCCTAAAAAGCCGTTGATCCCTGCGGCCATTGATATTTTAAAGGCATCGAGCTTTGATTTCATTCCGCCTGTACCTACGCTGCTGCCTGCGTCTCCAGCAGCTGCTTCGATGTCTTCTGTGATGTCTGTCACTTCGAGAATTCTCTTCGCATTTGGATTAGTATGAGGATTATCTTCATACAAGCCATCAATATCAGATAAAATGGCAAGGAAATCCGCATCAATGAGTCCAGCTACTTTTGCAGACAATGTATCGTTGTCTCCAAACTTCAACCGATTGATCGTCACTGTATCATTCTCATTAATAATTGGGATGATGCCTCGATCCAATAACACGTTCATTGTGTTACGCACATTTTGATAGCGCGTTTCATCAGAAAAATCACTTCTTGTGATTAAGAGCTGTGAGGCAATATAACCGTGTGATAAAAATAAAGTAGAATATGATTCCATTAAAAGCCCTTGCCCAATTGAGGCAGATGCCTGCTTTTCCGGCAGTGTTTTGGGTCTATCAATAAATCCTAGTTTTCGGTAACCAGCTGCAACCGCACCAGATGAAACCAAAATGACTTCGTGTCCTTCATCTTTGAGTTTCACAATTTGATTGACGAGGTTTTCTAGTTTTTTCAAACTAATCTCACCTTGAAAGCTAGTAAGAGAGCTGCTTCCGATTTTCACAACAATTCGTTTTCTCTCTTTATCTGCGTACACCTAATCACTCCTGTACCTGAGCTCTATTTATATAGATACTTTTTGTTTTTGCTGATTGCTTATCTCTTTTGATCGATTGGCGGCATGTTTGACAGCCTGCTTGATCGCTTCTCCTCCGCCAAAATCATCTAATGCATTGAGTCCTGCAGCAGTTGTTCCATTTGGTGACGTAATTTTCTCTCTTAAGACAGAAGGATTTTCCTCTGTTTCTTGCAGCATTTTTGCCGCACCGAGGAGTGTCTGCGCGCCAATTTGGCGAGACAATTCCTTTGATAAACCTGCCTCTTCTCCTGCTTCTTCGATTCTTTCCATTAAGAAATAAAAGTAGGCGGGTCCGCTTCCAGCAATTCCAGTGAAAATATCCATTTGCTCTTCCTGAATGGTATAGACTTCGCCCATTTCAGATAAAAGAGCCTGGCTTATACTCATATGGTCGTTTTTCACGTAACGTCCAGCAGATAAAGCAGTCGCTGATGCCCCGATCGTACTTGAGGTATTTGGCATAACCCTCATAACAGGCTGGCCTTCATGCAGCATGTCTTCAATATACGATAGCTTAACACCTGCAAGGACAGACATGATGAGCTGATCTGGCTGAATACGAGGTTTTAATGATTCAAGTGCTGCTTCAGCATCCTTTGGCTTCATGGCCAGGATCAACATATCCATTTCTTCAAAAGGAAATGAATCCATTGCGGCTGTTTGGATTCCGTATCGTTTCGTTAGTTCATTCAATCGAAGTTGATTTTGTCTGTTTGTTGCGTAAATTTGGCCTAGCGGCATCTGTCCTGATCGCACAATCCCTGCAATCATTCCTTCCGCCATAGAACCTGCTCCAATGAAAGCAACTTTCTTTTGATCAATGATATTGATCCTCTCCCTTGTTCGCTTTTTGTTCGTGTTTTTCGCACGTTAGTAATCGTAACATGATGAGAAATCGTGTCAAGAAAGAGCCAGCGCTTTTCAAAAGTCCCGAATGCATGGCCGGCAGCTTGCTGCAAGTATGTTAGCCGTGTTTTTCAAATACAGTAATTTAGATCAAAAGAACTATGAGCATTTGAATCATAGGACCCTTTCGTTCGACTTGATTCACCATTTTATTTTTGGTTTCGGTGACTTCAATTCTATTTTTTAGAAAGCGCTATCATTTTAATGACTTTCTATTTTCCTATATGGTGAATGTGCTTGAATCTTTCGATTAGACTATTGACATATTTTAGAAAACATGTCCGTTGAAATGATATTTTACTGGTGATACCGTGAAAGAGAAATCATGTGAAAAAGGAGCGTTCATAATGAAAGTGAAAGAAAACTATGTCAATGTGATTCCAATGAAAGAAATCCGTTCTACCGATGACCTTCTTTTCCCATTCCCTATTTACAATGAGCTGCGTGCAGAGAGTGATATTAGATATGATGAGACAAGAAAGTGCTGGGATCTCTTTCGATATGCGGATATCCAGTCTGTTCTAAAGCAGCCTAAAGTGTTCTCTTCACAGCGAGGAAGAAGCACGTCTAAAACAAGTATTTTAACGATGGATCCTCCAAAACATACAAAGATGAGAGCGCTTGTGAATAAAGCATTCACCCCAAAAGCGATCAAGCAATTAGAAGATAAGATCAAAGACCTGACACATGATCTATTAAATCAAGTCAAGGATCAACGTACGTTTGATATTGTGCAAGATTTAGCAGCTCCCCTTCCAGTGATGATTATTGCTGAGCTTCTCGGTGCAGAGGTGCAGGACAGAGAGCTGATTAAAAAACATTCTGATGCCCTTGTGGCAGGTGCTAAGGATGAATCAAAAGAAGCCATTCAGGCTGTAGTAGATATGCAGAAACGTGCTGAAGAGGAGCTGTCCGTTTATTTTGCTCATTTGATCAAAAAAAGAAAAGAAACACCTGCCAATGACTTGATCTCGCTTCTCATTCAAGCGGAAATCGATGGAGAGCGTTTAACCGAGAATGAACTGCTTGGCTTTTGTATTCTATTACTCGTTGCAGGCAATGAGACAACGACCAATTTAATAACCAATGCCGTACGACTACTGACAGAGCAGCCGCATATTGCTGAATCAGTTCGGCAGGACCCCTCTCTTATTCCTCAATTGACTGAGGAAACGCTGCGGTATTATCCGCCTGTTCAAGCCATTGGCCGAATCGCCGCAGAGGATGTTGAAATTGCAGGCGCGCACATTGAAAAAGGAGACTACCTCATCAGCTGGGTTGCATCAGCAAATCGGGATGAACAGAAGTTTGAAGATCCAGACACGTTCCGGCTTGACCGGAAATCAAATCCGCATATGAGCTTTGGGTTTGGCATTCATTTTTGTCTCGGTGCCCCGCTTGCCCGGCTTGAAAGCAACATTGCGCTTGACGTTTTACTCCATACGTTTCAAGACATCACCTGCGTGGCAGATCAGCTAAAACCTATACAAAGCACGTTTGTTTTTGGGGTAAAAGAATTTCCTGTACAAGTCACCCGTTATTAAAAGTCCCTTTTCAGGGGCTTTTTTTCATTTTCTTCAATTCATCATCTCTTTCTTACCTTCCTTCTCCGAACATGCTAAAATAAAATCCATACAAAGTGATAACGGAATGCAGAAAGGAAGCCGAAAACTCATGACCGATTATACAGCGATGAAAGACGGAATATTCAAATCAGTTTGTTCGTTAGATTGCCCGGATCAGTGCGGTCTTTTAATACATAAAGAAAATGGAAAGATCGTGAAAGTGCAGGGAGATCCGGACCACCCTGTCACACAAGGAAACATATGCAACAAAGTGCGTAATGTCACAGCCCGTTTATATGATGAAAAAAGACTGACCACTCCTTTAAAACGTGTTGGCCAAAAAGGCGAAGGTCAGTTTGCACCGATTACGTGGGAAGAAGCCATTGAAACCATTCGGCAAAAATGGACAAAGCTGATCGAAGAAAAAGGACCAGAAAGCATTCTGCCTTACAGCTTCTATGGAAACATGGGCAATCTCAACGCAGAAGGAATGGACCGCCGCTTTTTTTATCGTCTTGGTTCAAGTCAGTTAGACCGAACGATCTGTCAGTCTGCGGGAACGACTGGCTATAAATATACAATGGGTGCAAGCATTGGGACAGATCCTGAAGACACCATTCATACGAAACTATTTATCTTTTGGGGCATCAATGCCGTATCGACCAATATGCACCAAATTACCTTGGCACAAAAAGCACGAAAGCAAGGAGCGAAGATTGTTGTAATTGATGTTCACAAGAACCAAACCGGCCGGATGGCAGATTGGTTTATTCCGCTTCGGCCTGGTACTGACAGTGCGCTTGCCCTTGGCATCATGCACGTCCTTTTTAAAGAGGAACGTACAGATGAAGCCTTTTTAGAGGCTTACACGGTCGGCCATAAGGAGCTGCGCGAGCATGTAAAGCAGTATGATCCAGACACAGTTGAGCGCATCACAGGTGTCCCGAGGGATGACATCATTACACTTGCGAGAATGTACGCTGAGACATCACCCTCTCTCATTCGCATTGGGAATGGTTTACAGCACCATGATAATGGCGGGATGAGTATTAGAA
>NZ_LRMO01000026.1:0-152466 GCF_019266135.1 Bacillus sp. F2HM | reverse complement strand
TGGAAACTTTAAGGAAAAAAATAAGGCTGTCGAGATTTTCTCGACAGCCTGAAGCGCTCTAAACAGAGCGCTTTTTTATTTAGCATCCGCAAGGATCTGGTGGTGTGACCACAACTGGTCGTGTATTAATATCAATCGTATCTTCTGCATAAAATGTGGAACCGATGCTGATGGCTCGATTTTCTGCACGGAACGTGTATGTACCTGCAGCAGGGAGTACTTTATGTGAAAGCTTTAATGTATATTTGGAAATTCCAAGTAAATCCAGTCTGAGCGGAATACGAACGGTTTGTCCGTTGTTCAAAATGTAGCTGTCTTTTAATGCTTTACCATTCATAATGTCTTTCGTCGTTGCTTGGAAACCCTTTGGCAGAGTGAACTCAACCGCACCAAGACTTAGAACAGAATTTGGGCTGTACGTCAGCTCAATGTCAGAAAAAGACCATTCCTGCTTACTTGCTCCTGTGATTTTTGCGTAAAGTGCAGCTGGTTTTGCATTGGTTGTTGCTTTGCCGGCTTCCTCAGCAGATGCAGAAAGCGGTACAGACAGTGCCATAACCAATGTGAGCATCCCCATCATAAGAATCGTCCACGTTTTTTTCATTTTTTCCTTCCCCCTTGTTGAATATAGGTAAATAATAGATGATTACACCCATTATTTACCTATAATGTTACCATATTACCATATGGTATTAAATGGGATATTATACCCTTATTTTGTCATTCTTTAGTAATAGCGGGGAAATAGCGCATTTGGTTGATTCATTCCGTAATAATGGCCTGGCATTTGCTGGTTTGTTGGCATCATCATATGCATATCTTGATAACCATATGGATGGTGTGGCATCATCCCATATCCACCATAATGGCCTAGATGATGGTGATCCTTTATTGGAACATGCTTTGAAAAGGTATCATGCTGATTTGGGAACGGTGAATAAACTGAATGATGATGTGGATGGTGCGCGTTATACACATCTTTTTTGCCGCTATGATAATGGTTTGGCATATTCATATGATCATGCATGTTTGGCGCGACCATATGCTCATGATTGGCTGTATACACATTTTCAAATGTGTGATGGGGATTTTCTTGGTGATAATGATTCATTTGGCTGTTCATATCGTTCATGTATATCTCATCCTTTATGTCAGGTTGCCATATCCTATGAGACAGATCTGCTTCATGAGCCTATCCATATGAAAGAAAAAAACCGGCTTTTCAGCCGGGAAAAGGAAAAGCAGGTAAAGCGTCAAGCGTTAAATTGTGTAGCTGTGTCTTCTTCTGCGACGCTTTTTACATCTGCTGCAGACACTTTTAGGAAAATAACAGGGATCGTAGCTTCGAGAGGTATCCCAAAAATCGCTCTCAAACCATTTATCTTTTTTATGACAAAACTTTTTTTCTTTACATGGATCCTCATGGTAATGATCGTCATGCTTTTTATGGCAGTGTGAGTGGGAATGTTTGCACTTGCATTTGCACATTGTCATCCCTCCTAAATGTGACTCAATGCTAGTATATGCAAGAAAGAGTCATGAGGACTGGATGCTTCTGCTTCTTTTATAAAAAAAGGCTTTTTCTGAAAAAACTCAAATAAAAAGAATTGACTAGTGCTAAATTAACATGATAAAATATAAATTTTTATCCTCTGATGAAATGTGTTATAATGATATTGTGAATACTTTCGGAGGTGGCGGATTTGTTTCAAATAGGTGATAAAATTGTTTATCCAATGCATGGAGCCGGTGTGATTGAAGGAATGGAAGAAAAAGAGATTTTAGGTAAGACGCAGGAATATTTCCTGATTCAAATGCCGAATATGCAGATGATGGTCCCAAAAGGCAGAATCAATCAACTAGGTATACGTCCGGTAGCAGATCAAGCAACGCTGAAAGTTGTGATGAACAATTTTGCAGAAGAAACAAACGACGACACGCTTACTTGGAAGCAAAGATATGATGAAAATCTGAAAAAGCTAAAAACAGGTGCGATCGAAGATGGTGCAGACGTTGTCAAAGATCTAATGAGACGAAATCAGAAGAAAGCGTTAAATTCAAGTGAAAAGAAGATGCTTGAAGATGCAAGAGGCATGTTAGTGAGTGAGATTTCACTTGCACAGGGATTGACGCAAGATGAAGTGATGACAGCTTTAGAGAATGAATTAAGAATGTAATGATGATATACAGAGACTAGCTGTAAACTGAAGGGGACTACTTCTTTTGTTTACAGCTTTTTTGTTTGAAAAAAAGAGTAATATTGCCATTTTTGTAGGTGGTTTTAACTAAAATTGAAATGAGGTCATACGATTTAGTTTTTACGTTCACAACAAAAATTTAAAGACCTCTGAAATACCTAGATAACATTAAAAAACAGGTAACTTCTCCTGATTCATTCAAATGAGCCGGACAACCTTTGAATTTTCTAAGCCATTGATAGTAAAATATTGCGGTAAGATGACACCTAAGAGAAAAAAGGAGCGGTGAAATGAAAAGGTTACTAATATGTGGATTCATCTTTCTTATTCTGTGTACTCTTTTAATGGTGAAATGCAGCCATTCTGTTCAAGAAAAAAAAGAGCAAAAGCAGCATCATCAAGAGGTAGAAAAGTATCAAAAAGAGCGAAAACAAGGCGATCTATATGAAAACTTTAAACAGCTCGTACGATATGAAAGAGACGGTTATGAGATAGAATTTCACGAAAAGGGCGGAAGTGATTTACTTGTATTTTCTCCTCATGGAGGTGAAATTGAACCAGGAACAAGTGAAATTGTAGAAGCCTTTCAAGAAAAGTACTCTACGTATTTGTTCGAAGGTACAAAGCAAGACAATAACCGGGATCTGCATATCACGAGTACCAATTTTGATGAACCCATTTTGGTTCAAATGATTAAAACGTATCCTTTTTCAATTTCCATCCACGGCTATAAAAGTGATAAAAGACACACGCTCGTTGGCGGCACAAATGAAAAAATGCAAAGAGCAGTTGTACGAGAACTAAAAGATCGGGGATTTTCCGCAGAAATGGTACAAAAAGGCGAACGGCTTTCTGGTACAGACCCTAAAAATATAAATAATCGAAATGCGAGTGGTGAAAGCGTTCAGCTCGAAATTAGTACAGCGCAAAGAGAAGCTTTTTTTGACAATTTTGAGACGAGAAAGGGAAAGAAAAAAGAATTCAGACGCTATATTAATGCGTTAAAAGAAGTGCTCAGAGAATTCGACCCTTCTTCGTAAAAAAATTTGATGGGCAAAAGTACTCTATTTAAACTTGGTAAAAAAGATAGGAATATGCGATTTGAACATAGAATATGTAATAACTTACAATTTGCCTTAAAAACATAAATTATGTAAAATAATAGTTATCAGTTTGATATGATAGAATGGGGCTGAAGTGGATGGCACATAAAATACCATCTTCCGAAGTAGGTGTAAAAATCAATCAATGGTACACGCATATTTGCAAATTTGAAGTTGAACAGGCAAACGGCATGAAGCGCCTTGTTGAAGAAGAAATTCATGATATGGAAGAGGATCAAGATTTACTCCTATACTATTCTCTAATGGATTTTCGCCATCAAATGATGCTTCAGCACTTAGCGCCAGTCCATGCAGGGAGTGAAACGCTTCAAGCAGTGTCCTTTCCTAAAGAAATTGACGATGCAGAAGATGAGATGACGGGCTTACTCGGCTATTATTTTCATTTTTTTCATGGAATGTATGCGTTTATCCAGCGCCGCTATATCGAGGCCATTTCATATTACAAGCATGCTGAACATCAACTGATTTTAGTGACAGATGAGATTGAAAAAGCAGAATTTTACTATAAAATCGCAGAAGTTTACTATCATATGAAACAAACCTATTTCTCCATGCACTACGCTAAAAAGGCAAGAGACATCTACAAGAAACATCAGCTTTATGGAAAAAGAAGCATTCAATGTGATTTTGTCATGGCAGGTAATTGGATTGATGTTAATCAGTATCAAAAAGCGCTTCCTTATTTAGAAAAAGCGTTAAAGGTCTGTGAAGCGATGGAACAAAAAGAATGCACATCTTACTTTAAAGCGATGGCTCTTAATAACTTAGGCACTTGCCATTATAGTATGGGAACGTACCATACAGCGACTGTCTTTTTTGAACAAGCCATTTCACTTTATCAGAAAGATCAAGCATCCACGATGATCAAATCGTTGTTTTCACTTGCCCTTACTTGTTTTAAACTCGGAGATTTTCAGCGGGCGGGCGAGGCCATATCTATAGGAATGAAAGAAGCTTGTGTATTGGAAGATGAAATTTATCAGTTGAAATTCCAATTTTTGCAGGCGCTCTATATAGAGAATGACGGCTGTGAGCAATTGAGGTCGGCCCTTTTTGGTCTGAGAAATAAAAAAATGTTTGCTGATTTAGAGGAATTAGCACTTGATGCGGCTAATTATTATAAGGAACGCGACATGTACAAGGAATCCTCCACTTTTTTTGAGATTGTGATCGAAGCGCGTACGCACATTCAAAAAGGAGATGAGATGTATGAGAACGAAGCATAACATGTCAGCTACTCAAGTAGATGAAAGACTTCACACTTAAAAATGAGACAAACAACACCCTTTACGCAAAACGTAAAGGGCTTTTTTCTTTATTCTTTGATTGCTTTTTCTGCGTCAATTGCACCTGCTCCATAAATCATCGGGTCATCCATAGACCACTTGCTAGTATTTTCTTTTAACAGGGTTTTGACTTCATCTGGCGTTAAATCTGGTGAATGCTCTAACAGTAGAGCGCAAATACCAGCACAAATCGGTGTTGCCATCGATGTGCCAGATAACGTTGTATAATCCTCATCGACTCTGCTTGATTTATCGAGTTTATCCAGAAAGGATCTTGGTGATCTGAGAGAAACGATGTTTACGCCTGGTGCGAGGATATCAGGCTTTGCTTCCCCATAAACAGTTGGCCCTCTGCTTGAAAACGGTGCCACGACATCGTCACTTGATTCTGGTGTATTCCGGTCATCATAGGCTCCAACCGTAATGACTTTTTGACTGACAGCAGGGCTTGCAATCGTCTGGCTGTTAGGACCAGAGTTTCCGGCAGCGACGCATACAACAATCCCTTGATCCCAAGCCGCATTGACAGCACGCACCATTGGATCGTCCTGTTCGTCATCATAACGCTGCGCAGCTCCGCCTAGCGACATACTGATAATATGAATCGGATCATCAGGGTGGTCTTCGTTGAACTGTATGCACCATTCAACCCCTTCTATAATAGTAGAAAGTGATCCAGCCCCTTGTTTATTTAACACTTTCACGCCAATTAGATTTGCTTTTGGGGCAGGTCCTCTGTATAAGCCATCTGAAGCGGCTCCATCTCCAGCGACATCTCCCGCGCAGTGAGTACCGTGGCCATTATCATCATAAGGTTTTGTTTTTTGTTTGACGAAATCCACAAAATCTCGAATTCTTCCATCTAAATCTTCATGCGGATAAATTCCTGTGTCAATGACAGCGACCGTAATGCCTTCTCCGGTTAAAGTTGTCCCGTTTCGGGTGACTTCTTCAGCATGGCTCGCTTGTGTGGCTACATCCAGCAACGCATGAACTTTCCGGTCTAAATAAATTTTACGAATATGCTCACCGTTTGCTAATAGCTCCTCTAAAGCAGCAGGCGTTAAATCAGCAGCGCAGCAGTCGATATGTGAAAAATGCCGTTTTATATTTGTTTTTCTGCTTTTTTTCATGAACTGTTTTGTGCTTTGAATCCCTGCCTCGGCTGCACCTTCCTTAAATTCAATGATCACACGAAGCTTCTTTTTCTTCTTCAGCCTGCCTTCGAAAAAACGATGAAGAAAGCATGGCGTCCATTTAAAAGGTTTATAAAGGTGAAGAACGGTCTCTCTTAAAGGCTGATCTAGTTTACTAGCATGTGTTCTGACCATTTGCACCATAGAAAATCCAAACATGTGATGCCCTCCATTCCAGCTATCCATTCTCGTACACTCTTACGTTATGAGAATGAGAACTGCTTGGTTCGGATTCTTGTCCCTCCTTTTCTTTATATTGGCGGCTTGCTTAGTCTTTCAAAAAAAGAAAAGCGCTTACATTTTGTAAAATAATAGAAAAAGGTGGAAATCATATAGAATCTGCCGATGATAGGTGGGAGAGTTCTTCTGAGAGAACCAGTAAAACAAAGGATTTTGCAGAAAAAGGAGGGCTGTGGACAGGGTCAATGCTCATATAAATGTGATGCGTGACAGATGGAAAACATCAAATCCTTATCAAAAAAAGCCGAATTAAAGAAAACAGACTGGATAGGACTAGGTCATATTAAACATAACGTCATTTGTTTGTCATACTATTCTAACTCTGTTTTCAAAGAGGAGAGGCGTTTCTGTGTATATAAATGCAATTATCTTATTTTTGAGGAATCTCATGATCTAGAGTGTTATGATCAAACGTGAAGAGAAAATGTGGAAAAAATGATAAGAAATGATGATTCAATATAAATCATAGAAACGGCTTAGAAATCTGTTAAAGGAGAACGGGAATGAAGAAGTTTTTTGCTTTGCTTCTCCTGCTTGCGATCGGATGGGGCGTTTATTATACCATGCAAGCACAGGAACATGATGAGCCAGTGTCATCAGGTGGGGAAGACGAAAGCGGTTCAAATGATATTTATCGAAATTTTAAAGAACTTGAAGAAAACGAATCAACGAGCAGCTATAACATTACAGCCAACCCAGTGCCCGGCAGCCGCCTTCTTGTGATGTCACCTCATGGCGGGAGGATCGAAGGCGGCGTGAGCGAGATCGTCCATTTTTTTGACAATGATTTTTCGACGTATTTATTTGAAGGTCTAAGAGAGAATGCATCAGAACTTCATATTACAAGTACAAACTTTGATGAGCCAATCGGCGTCGCGCAGGCAAAAGCACATGATTACATTTTAGCAGTGCATGGATACAAAGGCGAGGAAGGAATTGACCATACTCTCGTCGGCGGAACAGATTACGACCGTGCAGAGAAAATTGTCAACTCATTAGAGCGGAACGGGTTTTCTGCTGAACTAGCTGTCGCACACGCAACCCTGAGCGGGACAAGCAATCATAATATTAATAATCTTACAAAAACAGGGCAGAGTGTGCAGCTTGAGATTAGTAGAAGTCAGCGTGAAGCTTTATTTGACAGTTTCGATTTTCGGAGGCGGTCAAGTACAAAAAACGAGACATTCTATCGTTATGTCAGGGCGATTCGGACAGTGCTGGATGAAGAATATACATAAGGGCTGTGCACATGTTAAGACAAGCAGTGGAATTCTTGTTACACTATGAACAGTGATAACAAAAGGAGAGACGGATATGGCGCGTCATCATTTTCATCTTCAGGCAAGCTGGCCCGGTCTGCGTAACGATGTGGGTACAATCGCATGTGAACAATTAAAAACAAAGATTTCGATTCCAAAGGAAATGGACGGTCCAGGTATTGGAACCAATCCAGATGAGATGCTCTTAGGTGCAGCGGCTACGTGTTATATCATTACACTTGCAGCCATGATGGAGCGAAGTCAATTAGAGAAAGAGGATTTATCGATGAGCTCTGAAGCCGTCGTAGATGTGACAAATGGCGTGTTTACTTATGAGGAAATCATTCATCGTCCTGTCATCACCCTCAAAGAGTCCGCTTCCGCACATGATATTGAGCTGGCCCGAAAGCTTGCGCATAAAGCCGAAAGCTCTTGTATGATTTCAAGAGCTGTTCAGGGGAATGTGAACATTTCCTTAGAAGAAACCATTCAAGTCGGCCGTTAAAACAAAAAAGTCATTTTCTCTTGAAATATGGAGAAAATGACTTTTTTTATGACGTCCATTCGGTTTGATCGAGTTGTGCGTTGGTTTCGTTCTTTTGCTTCTTGGACTGATTTAAGACAATCACGCCGCAGATGACAAGTGCAAGGCCGATGTAGCCTTTCGTGCTGATCGTTTCGTTAAACAGCACAAGTCCTACAAGAGCAGTGAGAGCTGTTCCAACGCCAGACCAGGTTGCATAGGCAGACGAGAGCTCGATGGTTTTAAGTGCCAAGCTCAGGAAAGTAAAGGCGCATCCAAATCCGATCAGTACCCCGATACTCGGCAGCAGCTGCGAAAAGCCTTGAGAAAGCTTCAGCATTGTACTGCCAAAAACCTCCGTCAAAATGGCTCCTGTTAAGTAGAGTATTCCTTTCATCATCTCCCACATCCTTTATGACATATTTAATAGTACGACCCCTGAGACAAGCATCGCCATGCCAATGACTGCTTTTTGGTTCAAGGTTTCTTTGAAAAAGAGCACGCCAAAAATAGCCGTGAGGACCGTACCAACCCCAGACCATGTTGCGTAAGACATGCTTAGCGGAATGATATTGAGTGTCAATGACAGCATATAAAAAGCAAGTGTATAGCCAGCCACAACAACCGCGCTAGGCTTCCAGCGCGTAAAACCATGAGATAATTTTAACATCGCGGCGCCAATGGCTTCTGAAAAAATGGCCACAGCCAAAAAAAGATATCCGAGGATCATGATCATCCCTCCTCTAATAGGTGTAAAATCCGATGAAGAAAAAGGGTTTTTATCCTCTCTTTTCAGCGGTTCAAGCTGAAATATTTCTGAAAACCAGCATGCTCTGCCATCTGCTGAAGGGAGAGCTGTCTTAATCCTTCTTATCAGGCGATGAGCTGCATCAAAATGGCTCTTTTGTGGTTTTAGACATAAAAAAAACACCTACTTTACTGAACAGTCGGTAAAGTAAATGTTAACCCATGAAAAAAGAGTGTGTCAATCGATTCATTTTATGAACGGATGTTTTCACTTAAACGTCATATTTAATACCAAGGGTATGGTCCATATGGCGGGTATGGCGGCGGATAAGGGTATCCATAGCCATATCCTGGCGCAAGCAGAGATCCAGCAAGCAGGCCTCCAGCAAAACCTCCTAAAAATGGAGGTCCAAAGAATCCAGGGCGTCCAAAGCCGAATCCAGGTCTCCCAAAGCCAAATCCGGGTCTCCCAAACCCAAATCCAGGGCGTCCAAAACCAAAAGGTCTTCTCATGTCTTCTTCTTGAATAAATGGAGGTGTATCAAAATAATTCATAATAAAAGGCTCCTTTCTCATAAAATCACTGTAACTGACATCAGTGTATTCCAGTTGCCTACAGATGTTTGGGTGGACGCCTAATATAAGGAGGAATGTTAGAAATGGGCCTGTATCCATCAGATTGGGCAAAATGTCCGCCGCATGCTCATGCATATAAAGCACGTACAGATGTAACGGAGGGGCATTATCATTTAATAGAAGGTATTTCTCAACCTGTAAATGGAAGCAGTACCGACCGGCATACTCATTTTTATCGGGGGATCACCTCCTTTGAAAGAGGGCATTTTCACAGGTACTACGGTATCACAGGGCCTGCAATTCCGAGAGTGGATGGAACACATTATCACGAGATTGAGGAAGTCACCTATTCTGCCTATCTCGATTCTGTTCCCATCCCATATGGAGGTGTCGTCTATAGTCCAGATGAGAAGCGGCCAACACATAAGCATCGTTTAAAAGGAAAAACATATGAAGTGGTTGGAAATGAACCGCTTGGCTGGTGATGGGCAGCATATAGGAGAGTAAGAAAAGTTATGCTATACTGTAGGCAGTTTTGTAAAAGTGAGTGATGTTATGAATAAAGCGAAGCAGCCAGTAATCGTGTTAGTAGGGCCGACGGCTGTCGGCAAAACCAAATTGAGCATTGATATAGCCAAAGCATTTAATGGAGAGATTATCAGCGGGGATTCTATGCAGATTTATAAAGGGATGGATATCGGAACAGCTAAAATCACTCCAGAAGAAATGAATGGCATCCCGCACCATTTAATTGATATTAAACAGCCGGACGAATCCTTTTCGACAGCTGAATTTCAGCAGCTGGTTCGTTCGAAAATCAAAGAGATTGCCGCTAGAGGGAAAACGCCAATGATTGTCGGCGGAACAGGCCTCTATATCCAATCTGTTTTATATGATTACACATTTACGGATGAGAAAAGTGATCCTGCTTTTAGAGAAGAAATGACGCTCTTTGAACAGCAGCACGGCGCGCTTTTGCTGCACGAAAAGCTAAAGGCAGTAGATCCTGATGCGGCAAACGCTATTCATCCAAATAACGTCCGCCGCGTGATCCGGGCGCTGGAAGTGATTCATACAACAGGTCAGAAAATATCGGAGATGCAAAACGGGCATCAAGAAGTTCCTCTTTATGATACAGCCTTCATTGGGCTGAAAATGGATCGAGAGGTTTTGTACGAGCGCATTCATCAAAGAATTGATATGATGATAGATGAGGGCTTAATTGAAGAAGTGAGAGCACTTTATCAATCTGGCTTGAAGGATTGCCAGTCTGTTCAAGCCATTGGTTATAAAGAGCTGTATGCCTATTTTCAAGGTGACTGCTCACTTGATGAAGCCATCGGGCAATTAAAGCAAAATTCCCGTAGATATGCGAAGCGTCAGTTCACGTGGTTCCGTAATAAAATGGCGGTCACTTGGTTTGATATGACACCGCCTTGCCACTTTTCAGACAAAAAAGAGGAAATTTTCGCATATATAGCAGGAAAGCTTGGACTTAAAGCGAAACTGTAGTTATCAGAATCAAGGAGGACGAAACATGAAACCGATTAATATTCAGGAGCAGTTTTTGAATCAGATCCGCAAAGACAATACATTTGTCACAGTATTCTTGCTGAATGGCTTTCAGCTTCGCGGTCAAGTGAAAGGGTTTGACAATTTCACGGTGCTGCTTGAAACAGAAGGGAAGCAGCAGCTTATTTATAAACACGCCATTTCTACATTTGCACCTCAAAAGAATGTAAATCTAGAATTAGAATAGGATATGTTGTATTTAAAATAGCCCCATGCCTCTGCGAATAAACCGGCCGGAACCCGCTACGTTTTTTGTCAGTGCAGAGGGGCTATTTTGCATGCAATGAAACTTTTCTGCCAATTTTCCGTATAATTCCTTATTGGATATTAGAAGGGTGAGGGGATTCATATGGAAAATGCAGAGCTTGAATTAAGAAGGATTAGAGTGATCCTCCTTTTGATTGGAATTGTTGTCTTGTTTGGATCGTGCGCTATCTCAAACATTGAAACGAGACAAGAAAGTTGGAATAACCATTCTCATGAAAATGCAGATGGAATTTTACCATCATCTGCTGCACTAAAAAATAATCATTTTGCAGTTGTGAAAGATGATCAAGTACATGTGTACCGGTTTGATGAAAAAGAAGGAGAGCTGACTCTCGTTACAACGAAATACATAGATGAATGGGACGACGAAGAATATGATGATGGCTCTGAGGAAGAAGAGTAAGCACGTAAATTTACAAATGAATGTGAAGCCGCTACACTATAATCATGCATCAGACATCTAGACAGAAAAGGATGAGTTCATGACACATAAAATTAAAATTAATCATTGGGAACAAACTTGTGAAGACGATTCCTGTTTCGAATATGGAACGAGTGTTTCTGTAAATGGGAAAGAATTAGTGAGAGAAGCTTCAATCGTTTCTGCGCTTGAAGCGGTGCTAAAAGAATTAGGTGTTGAAGTGGAAATTACAGAAGTGTCAGAAGATTTACAGTGCGATGCCTACAAAAAATAAAACAAAAAGTCTAGTCTACTAAGCGATTTTTTTTCGTGTTATGATAGATTTCGGTTTCAGTTGAATAGGGAGTAGAGCAGTCTATTTTTAGATCCTGTTCTGCTCTATTTATTTGAACGTACGAGTTCGGCTATGAAGGTTCGGCCGGGTTGGTTGATTTTTTTCGTTTCGAACATCTATATGTTGTGTTTTGAAAAAACATAGTATACTATATATAGTGAATAGCGAAATGATCAACAATACTAAAAACTAGGTCGTGATGGAATTGATTCAAATCGTATTTGATTCAAAAACAGGAAATGTTCAACGCTTTTTGGACAAGACCCCTTTTACAGACAAACGAAAATTGACTGGAGAAGAGTTTTTGGATACGCCGTTTATTCTCGTCACCTTTACGACAGGATTTGGACAAGTCCCTAGTACCACTCAGTCCTTTTTAGAGAAAAATGCTCACCTTTTACTAGGTGTTGCGGTGAGTGGCAACAAAGTGTGGGGAGATAATTTTGCAAAAAGCGCCGATACGATTTCTAAACAATATCAAGTTCCTATTTTGCACACCTTTGAACTAAGCGGAACAAAAAGGGATGTTGAATTGTTTACACAGGAGGTAGAAAGAATTGTCACAAAATCAGGTTCCAAAGTGGATACAATTAAATAACGAAATTATGATTCAAAAAGAAGGAAAGTTTCAGTTCGATAAGGACAAAGAAGCTGTACATAGTTATTTCGTAGATTACATTAATCAAAACACGGTCTTTTTTCATAATCTAGAAGAGAAGATTGATTACTTAATAGAAAACGACTACTATGAGGAAGAATTTTTAAGACAATATAGCATGGCAGATATTAAAGAAGTCTTTGAAGCTGCATATGCCAAAAAATTTAGATTCCCATCATTTATGAGTGCGTTTAAGTTTTACAATGACTATGCACTGAAAACAAATGATAAAAAGAAAATCCTTGAACGCTATGAAGACCGCATTTCAGTTGTTGCTCTTTTCTTTGCGGGTGGAGATAAAGAAAAAGCACTTGAGTTTGTAGAACTGATGATCAATCAAGAGTACCAGCCAAGTACACCAACCTTCTTGAACGCTGGACGTAAAAGACGCGGTGAGCTTGTGAGCTGCTTCTTGCTTGAAGTAAATGACTCACTAAACGATATTTCAAGAGCGATTGATATTTCCATGCAGCTGTCAAAATTAGGCGGCGGCGTCAGTTTGAACCTGTCAAAACTCCGTGCAAAAGGCGAAGCAATCAAAGATGTCGAAAACGCGACAAAAGGTGTTGTCGGCGTGATGAAGCTTCTTGATAATGCATTCAGATATGCAGATCAAATGGGGCAAAGACAAGGATCAGGCAGTGCCTACCTGAATATTTTCCACAGAGATATCAATGATTTCTTAGATACGAAAAAAATCTCTGCCGATGAAGATGTTCGCGTGAAAACTCTGTCCATCGGAGTCGTCATCCCGGATAAATTTATCGAGCTTGCTAGAGAAGATAAAACAGCTTACACTTTCTATCCGCATACAGTCTATAAAGAATATGGACAGCATCTTGATGAGATGGACATGGAAGAAATGTATGACGAGCTTGTAGAAAACCCGAAAGTCAAAAAAGAAAAAGTCAATCCGAGAAAGCTTCTTGAGAAATTGGCTGTTCTACGCTCAGAATCAGGCTATCCATATATCATGTTCCAAGATAATGTAAACAGAGAGCATGCCTTGAACCATATTTCACGAGTGAAATTCTCAAACCTTTGCTCAGAAGTTCTTCAGGCTTCAGAGGTTTCTTCTTACACGGACTATGATCAAGAAGATGAAATCGGTCTTGATATTTCTTGTAACCTTGGTTCATTAAATATTATGAATGTCATGAAAAACAAATCGATTGAAAAAACGGTCAAGCTTGCAACAGACTCACTAACGCTTGTGTCTGAAACAACGGACATTCGCAATGCACCGGCTGTTCGAAAAGCGAACAAAGCGATGAAGTCAATCGGACTTGGAGCGATGAATCTTCACGGGTATTTAGCTCAAAACCAAATTGCCTATGAAAGTGAAGAAGCAAGAGATTTTGCAAATACGTTCTTTATGATGGTGAACTATTATTCAATTAAACGCTCAAGTGAGCTTGCGAAAGAAAAAGGAGAAACATTCCATCGTTATGAAGGCTCTGGCTATGCAACTGGTGAGTACTTCAATAAATACGTGGAAAATGATTTCACACCAAAAACAGAAAAAGCAGCAGCACTATTTGAAGGCATGCACATTCCAACAAAAGAAGACTGGGCCGCACTCAAAGAATTTGTAGCGGAACATGGCATGTATCACAGCTATCGTTTGTGTATTGCACCAACAGGTTCCATTTCTTATGTTCAATCGGCAACAGCCTCTGTGATGCCAATTATGGAACGTATCGAAGAAAGAACATATGGCAACAGCAAAACCTATTACCCAATGCCAGGTCTTTCAGCACAAAACTGGTTCTTCTATAAAGAAGCGTACGATATGGACATGTTTAAAGTGGTCGATATGATCGCAACAATTCAGCAGCACGTGGATCAAGGAATCAGCTTTACACTATTCTTAAAAGATACGATGACAACGCGTGATTTAAACCGCATCGATCTTTATGCACACCATAAAGGCATTAAGACACTTTATTATGCAAGAACGAAGGATACAGGGCAGGAAGGCTGTCTTTCTTGTGTTGTTTGATTAAAGGAGAGTTTAACGTGACAAAAATTTATGATGCAGCCAACTGGTCAAAACACGAAGACGATTTTACACAAATGTTTTACAACCAAAATGTGAAGCAGTTCTGGCTTCCAGAAGAGATTTCCTTAAACGGAGATCTCTTAACATGGAAATATTTAGGTGAAAAAGAGCGAGATACGTACATGAAGGTACTTGCTGGACTGACTTTACTTGATACAGAACAAGGAAATACAGGAATGCCGATTGTTGCTGAACATGTGGACGGCCATCAGCGTAAAGCTGTACTCAACTTTATGGCAATGATGGAAAATGCGGTGCATGCGAAATCATACTCCAATATCTTCATGACACTCGCACCAACTGAAACGATCAGTGAAGTGTTTGAATGGGTCAAGAAGAATAAATTCCTGCAAAAGAAAGCAGATATGATTGTCAGTTTATACCGTTCGATACAAAAGGACGATCCTATTTCCCTCTTTAAAGCAATGGTTGCTTCTGTTTATTTAGAAAGCTTCCTATTTTATAGTGGTTTTTACTACCCGCTTTATTTCTATGGACAAGGAAAGCTCATGCAAAGTGGTGAAATCATCAACTTAATTTTGCGTGATGAAGCGATTCACGGTGTATACGTTGGATTATTAGCACAAGAAATTTACAACAAACAAACACCTGACGTGCAAAAAGAGCTGTATGATTTCTCAATTGACCTTTTAAACGAGCTTTATGAAAATGAACTTCATTACACTGAAGATATTTATGACCAAGTCAATTTATCGCATGATGTGAAAAAGTTCATTCGTTACAATGCCAATAAAGCGTTAATGAACCTTGGATTTGCCCCTTACTTTGAAGAAGAAGAGATCAACCCTATTGTATTGAACGGACTCAATACAAAAACAAAGTCGCATGACTTTTTCTCAATGAAAGGGAATGGCTACAAAAAAGCAACAGTTGAGCCGTTAAAAGATGACGACTTCTTCTTTGGAGATGAATCATAAGGAAAGCGTAAAAGTCAAAACGCATCACTCGTTTTGGCTTTTTGCCATTTCTAACAATGTGTTACATACTGGAGGTTACCGAACATGGGAAAAATGGACGAAATTATTTTAGTTGCACCACGCGCACGCGTGTTCCAAAACGAATCACTTGCGTTTAATGGTGTGAACAGTGAAGAGAAAACAATCAGCACCATTATGAAAGAAATCGAAGAGCACTTCGAGCAAATGCGAAGAGGCGATGCAGAAGAAAATCCTGACTTCAAGCAGCCGATTCCTTATGTCGTGATTAAGCGTGAGGACGAAGTATATGTATACGAAAGACTTCAAGGCGGGGGAGAGACTCGCTTACACCATAAGTTATCTCTTGGCTTTGGGGGGCATATGAATTTCATCGAAGGAAAAAACTTTGCTGAGATTCTAAAAGAAAATACAGATCGTGAGCTCGACGAAGAACTTTCTATTCAAGAAGAAGACAAACTTGAAATGAAAACCCTTGGTTTAATCAATGACGATGACAACAGTGTCGGCCGTGTGCACATCGGACTGTTATCAGCGCTTGAGCTATCTCCGGGTGCTCATGTGGAAGTAAAAGAAACAGATCAAATCTCAGGAAAATGGATGAAAGCAGCCGATTTGAAAAAGCCTGAATACTTCGATCGTCTTGAAACATGGTCTCAATTTGTCGTTAACATCTTAGCGTAAATGAATACACAACAAACCGGCTCAGCAGAAGACTTGAGCCGGTTTGTTTCGTTACAACAGCTTCAGCTTATTGGAAAACGAATGCGTCGTGACCAGCCTGCTTCAATCTTGCGACGAGATCATCTGCATTTTGCTTTGTACGGAAAGCCCCGGCCTGCACTCGGAACATGCCGCCGTCTAATACAACAAACGCGTCAAAGCCTTTGGATTTAAGTGTGGCTGCTAATTCATCTGCATTGGCTTTCACTTTGAAAGCTCCTGCCTGCACTTTATAAAGATTACTTGCTTTTTTTTTCAATTGAAAGGCTTCTTCTAGACCAGTCGCATGAGCGCGAGCGATGCCTTGAAGGAAGGTTGCGTTGCGGAGCTTATTAGCATCAGCTGCCGTATCGATGAAACCATTCTCTGTTAAAATAGCGGGCATAGAAGTTTCTCGAAGAACGTGGAAGTTCGCAGTTTTCTTGCCGCGGTTAGCAAAATCAACCGAGCGGACAATTTCATCATGAAGGGCATTGCGATACGTGGTGGTCGGTGCTGAAACGCCTGGATACACATAGCTTTCAAACCCTGTGCCCCCGCCAGCATTAATATGAATAGACACGAAATAGTCAGCCCCCCAGCTGTTTGCCGCATTCGTACGCTGGGACAAAGTGACGGATTGGTCAGTTGAACGACTTAAGCGGACGGAAACCCCATCATATTCACTAATCAAAATGTCTCTCAATAAAAGCGCGATTTGAAGTGTTATATTTTTCTCCAAAAGTCCATTAGCACTAGCTCCAGAATCTGTTCCTCCGTGGCCAGGATCAATAAAAATTTTCACCATCTATTCATCACCTCGTCTTTATTTTATGAGAAAATAGAAGAATTGCCTGTACAAAATGCGGAAATCATTGAGACTCTTTTCTGCATCATTTGTGATCAAAGCTACATTTTTCTAAGAAAAAGCAAATTGTTGGTTTGTCCGCCCAAACGGGATGAATACAATGGAAATAGCACATCATTTCCTGGGAAACCGCAGAAATCCCTACAATATTCGGTATCTCGGGTCATTTTGACAGCAAACTTGGGCTTAAGCGGGCGATTGTCACGATTACAGCTCCACCCGAATAGAATAAAGAGAGAAGAGCGAGAGGTGAATACGTTGGAGCGAGCTGTCACATATAAAAACAACGGCCAAATCAATATTATACTTAACGGACAAAAGCAAGTATTGGTTGATGCAGACTCTGAGGCTGAATATCTGGAAGCCTTGCAAAAAAATGAGGCAAAACACAGCATCTTACGGGAAATAGAGCGTGAAATGAACAGCCTTGTCGGTATGGATGAAATGAAACGAAACATAAAAGAGATTTATGCTTGGATTTTTGTTAATCAAAAGCGGCAGGAACAAGGGTTAAAGGTAGGAAAGCAGGCGCTTCATATGATGTTCAAAGGAAATCCTGGCACAGGAAAAACCACAGTTGCAAGACTTGTCGGGAAGCTTTTCTTTGAAATGAATGTGCTCTCAAAGGGTCACTTAATTGAAGCAGAACGCGGTGATCTTGTTGGAGAGTACATTGGTCATACAGCGCAAAAAACAAGGGATTTAATTAAAAAATCACTAGGTGGTATTTTGTTCATTGACGAAGCCTATTCTCTTGCACGCGGAGGAGAAAAGGATTTTGGAAAAGAGGCGATTGATACCCTTGTAAAACATATGGAGGACAAACAGCACGAATTCATTCTCATTCTTGCTGGCTACTCCAAGGAAATGGATCATTTTCTTTCTTTAAACCCCGGCCTGCAATCAAGATTTCCAATCAACATCAGCTTTCCTGATTATACAGTCGATCAGCTCATGGATATTGCAAAACGAATGATGGCAGACAGAGAATATGTATTTACACAAGAAGCCGAATGGAAGCTGCGGGATTATTTAATGCACATTAAAAGTACCACAAGCCCGGCAAAATTCAGCAACGGCCGGTTTGTGCGAAACACCATTGAAAAAGCCATACGAACCCAGGCGATGAGACTGCTTCTTGTGGATCATTATGATAAAAAAGATCTGCTGACCATTAAAAGTCACGATCTTCAAATGAAAGAGGATACGCCTTCTTGAAATGGCGTATCCTTTTTATAAAGAGTCACTAAAATAAACCATCCGAATAGTGGTATACGTGTGATGTGTTTGGTATGATGGTACTACTGAAAACTTAAGTGCAGAAAGGAAACAACTAACGTTGAATGAACATGAAATGACTGAAAAAGCGATCCTTGTCGGCTGCCAATTGCCGCATGTAACGGATGAACGCTTTCAATACTCAATGGAAGAATTAGCTTCCTTAACCAAAACGGCTGGCGGTGAAGCTGTCAGCGTGATGACGCAGAAGAGAAATAGACAAGACAGCGCAACGTATATTGGTAAAGGGAAAGTAGAAGAACTTGAAGTGCTTTGCGAGGAACTCGAATGTGATGTCATTATTTTTAACGACGAGCTTTCTCCGAGCCAGCTAAAAGCTTTGGCGACTGCTTTAGATGTGAAAATTATTGATCGTACGCAATTGATTTTAGATATCTTTGCAAAAAGAGCCCGTACAAGAGAGGGGAAGCTGCAAATAGAGCTTGCCCAGCTTCAGTATGCCTTGCCGAGACTAAGTGGACAAGGGATCAGCCTTTCAAGACAAGGGGGCGGAATTGGCGCAAGAGGTCCAGGTGAAACAAAACTTGAAACAGACAGACGCCATATTCGAAACCGCATTCACGAAATTAACGGGCAGTTATCTGCAGTCAAAGAACACCGCACAAGATACCGAGAGCGCCGAAAGAAAAATGGTGTGTTCCAAATTGCCATTGTCGGGTATACGAATGCCGGAAAATCAACTTTGTTTAACCAATTAACAGAAGCGGATAGTCATGAAGAGGACCTGCTGTTTGCGACACTTGATCCAATGACACGTAAGATGACATTAGAATCTGGCTACAGTGTGCTGATTTCAGATACAGTTGGCTTTATCCAAGACCTTCCGACCACACTGATTGCCGCATTTCGTTCCACCCTTGAAGAAGTGAAGGAAGCCGATTATTTGCTTCATGTCATCGACTCTTCTAATGAGGATTATGAAGGGCACGAACGAACGGTTCATGAGCTTTTAGAAGAATTAGAAGCGGACCGTATTCCGATGCTGACTGTTTATAACAAGGAAGATCAAATTAGACCAGATTTCATCCCATCTTCAAAGCATCGCCACATCTTAATCAGTGCTAAGCGCAAAGAAGATGTAAAAAGGTTAAAAGCGGATATTATGGCTGAGCTGAAAAAAGCCTTTTTAAAGCCATATCATGTAAAGATTCCAGCGCATGAAGGCAAGCTCATCTCCGCATTAAAATCAGAAACGCTTGTGGAATCACTAGAATTTCAAAAAGAAGCAGAGATTTATGACATCACCGGATTTAGTGGTGAGGATCAGACCATTTTAGGTCAAATCAAGAAGTATATGTTGGAAAGGAATTAAATCAAGATGTTTCACACATTAAAACACGGCAGTATTTTAGAAAAAGCAGCAGCAGAAACAGAACAAGAGATTTTACACGTGCATCAGCAAATTGATCAAAAGAGCGAACAAAATGAGTGGCGGGTGCTTGAAAGCTATCGAAAGCACAAAGTCAGTGACTCTCACTTTAATCCAACAACTGGATATGGCTACGATGATATGGGGAGAGACACATTAGAAAAGATTTATGCGGATGTCTTCGGAGGAGAAAGTGGGCTTGTGCGTCCGCAGATCATTTCCGGCACACACGCAATTTCCATTGCCTTATTTGGTGTGCTGAGACCTGGCGATGAATTGATCTATATGACGGGAAAACCATACGATACGCTAGAAGAAATTGTCGGGATTCGCGGGAAAGAAGGGACAGGCTCATTAAAAGACTTCCAGATTGACTACAAAGCCATTGATTTACGACAAGATGGATCCGTCGATTATGAGAAAGTAAAAGAGTCGATTTCCTCTAAAACAAAAGTCATCGGCATTCAGCGTTCAAAAGGCTATGCGTCAAGACCATCCTTTACTATAGAAGAAATTGAGCAAATGATTTCATTTGTGAAAGAGATGAATGAAGAAATCATTGTGTTTGTAGACAACTGTTATGGTGAATTTACTGAATTACAAGAGCCGTGTCATGTCGGAGCTGACCTCATGGCCGGTTCACTCATTAAAAACCCAGGCGGTGGCCTTGCCAAAACAGGCGGCTACATCGTTGGAAAAGAAAAATGGGTAGAAGCTTGCTCTTATCGAATGACATCTCCAGGCATCGGCAGTGAAGCGGGTGCATCGCTGTATGCGCTCCAAGAAATGTATCAAGGCTTTTTCTTGGCGCCGCATGTTGTCGCTCAAAGCTTAAAAGGCGCAGTGTTTACGGCTCGTTTTCTTGAGAAGCTCGGATTCCAAACAAACCCAGCGTGGAATGCGAAAAGAACGGATTTGATTCAATCAGTCGAATTTGGAGATCCTAAAAAAATGATTGCGTTCTGTCAGGCAATCCAGTATGCATCTCCGATTAACAGTCACGTCACACCACATGCAAGCTATATGCCGGGCTACGAGGACGATGTCATTATGGCAGCGGGCACCTTTGTACAAGGGGCCAGTATCGAATTATCAGCCGATGGTCCGATCAGACCGCCTTATACTGCCTATGTTCAAGGCGGACTCACGTATGCCCATGTGAAAAATGCGATTTGCAGTGCTGTCGATGCCTTATTGGAACAAGGTTTTATTGAAGTACCTGCTCAATAAAAAAATCCATGTTAATATTCCTAACATATTGTTGACACATAATATAACATGACATATAATAAATTTAAGCAAAGAGGAGGAGACAGTTGAGATGAGTGATAACATTCGCCGCTCAATGCCTTTATTCCCAATTGGGATTGTCATGCAGCTAACAGAATTATCTGCAAGACAAATTCGCTATTATGAGGAAAATGGTTTAGTATTTCCAGCAAGAAGTGATGGAAACCGCCGATTATTTTCTTTTCATGATGTTGATAAATTACTAGAAATTAAAAACCTCATCGAACAAGGTGTAAACATGGCAGGAATCAAAAAACTTTTTGCCAAAGCTGAGGCAGAAAATCCATCGTCTGATACAAAGACGGAGGAAAAAGCTACAGCTAAGCACAACTTGACAGATGATGAACTCAGGAAGCTACTGAAGAAGGAACTCATTCAGGCTGGACGTTTCCAACAAGGAACGACCTTTAGGCAGGGGGATATGTCAAGGTTTTTCCGTTAACCAATTAGCAAAAGCATTGCTATACACATTTTACCTTTTGTAGGGGAGGAGTTTTACGAAATGGCAAAGTACACAAGAGAAGATATCGTAAAATTAGTAAATGAGGAAAACGTAAAGTACATCCGTCTGCAATTTACAGACATTCTCGGAACGATTAAAAATGTTGAGATTCCTGTGAGCCAGTTAGAAAAAGCTCTCGATAACAAATGTATGTTTGACGGTTCATCTATTGAAGGATTCGTACGTATCGAAGAATCAGATATGTACCTATACCCAGATCTAAACACATTTGTTATTTTCCCTTGGACAGCAGAAAAAGGTAAAGTTGCACGCTTTATTTGTGACATTTATAAGCCAGACGGGACACCATTTGATGGAGACCCGCGTAACAACTTAAAGCGTATCTTGAAGGAAATGGAAGAACTAGGATTTAGTGATTTCAACCTTGGACCTGAGCCAGAATTCTTCTTATTTAAATTAGATGAAAAAGGCGAGCCAACGCTTGAACTAAACGATAAAGGCGGATACTTTGACCTTGCACCAACAGATCTAGGAGAAAACTGCCGCCGTGACATCGTGCTAGAGCTTGAAGAAATGGGCTTTGAAATTGAAGCATCTCACCACGAAGTAGCACCTGGACAGCATGAAATTGATTTCAAATATGCAGGCGCGATCCGTTCTTGTGACGACATTCAAACGTTCAAACTCGTTGTCAAAACCATTGCGAGAAAACACGGTCTTCATGCGACATTCATGCCAAAACCATTGTTCGGTGTAAACGGATCTGGTATGCACTGTAACCTATCATTATTCAAAAATGGTAAAAACGCATTCTTTGATGAAAAAGCAGATTTACAATTAAGCGAGACGGCTAGACACTTTATCGCAGGTATCGTCAAGCACGCAACAAGCTTTACAGCGGTCACAAACCCAACGGTAAACTCTTACAAGCGTCTTGTACCTGGCTATGAAGCACCTTGCTATGTGGCATGGAGTGCACAAAACCGCAGCCCATTGATCCGTATCCCGGCATCACGCGGCATCAGCACACGTGTAGAAGTGCGCAGCGTAGACCCATCTGCAAACCCATACCTTGCACTAAGCGTATTACTTGCAGCAGGTCTTGACGGAATCAAAAACAAACTAGAAGCACCAGCACCAATCGACAGAAACATCTATGTCATGGACAAAGAAGAGCGTCTTGAAAATGGCATCTCTGACCTTCCTGCAACACTTGCAGAAGCACTCGAGCTGCTGAAATCAAACGAAGTCATGATCAACGCACTAGGCGATCACCTATTCGAGCACTTCATCGAATCAAAAGAAATTGAATGGGATATGTTCCGCACCCAAGTACACCCATGGGAACGCGATCAGTATATGTCTCAGTATTAATAAAGAAAACCCCTTGGAGCCATTGGCTTCAGGGGGTTTTTTGTATTTAACTCTATGATTGATGGGATGAATCGAACAAGAACAGTGTTATGTTGTGTAGCTCTTAGTTCATCAAGAGCTTTGTTATTTACCCTTACATATATGGGATGTCTAAGTCCACAAGATGCAAATAATTTGGATCGATATTGAGCGGTTTGAACAACAGAATTGTATCGATCTATCAAATATAGGTTACACGAACTTATCAATCTTGTAATGTAACAAGTGGTTAAAGATTTCCGATTAAAAAATTGAATTGATTGATAAAGTAAAGTAGTACTACTTCATTATAAGCACAAATACTGGTAGAATTGAGCAAGCAAACCATAAAATGCAACTGAGTTAAATCAGTATAGCCAGTATTCAAAAATAATTAAAATATGAGGGAGAAATTTAATGGAGTATGTATTAATGGAACCATCAATTATAATGGAATCCTTTGAAACTTTATCAAAAAAAGAGGCTGAGATTCTCTTTGATTGGTTTGTTAATCAGATACCACTACGGATTGAAGTTTTGAAAAATGTTACTAATGGAGAGGTGGACTTTAATTTCACTCCCGAATCACTTATAAATATCTATGGTTGGTTTTTATCTCAGGTGGAGATTTATGAACTATCAGAAGAAGAGATTGGTAGAGAATTAGAAGAATTAAGGCAATATCCTGATTTTATTTATGAAGATGAAAAAAAGAGCTTATTGGCTAATCCAGTTGAAATTGCAAAAGTGGACTATGCAATAGCAATGGATATCGGGATTTATTATGCAGAAGTTATTAGAAGAAACCATCCTCAAGTAAAGTGGACGTGCTTTACTAAGCCGAAATCTTATGCATACTTAAACAAGCCTATTCTTCATTTCGAAGAACGAGACAGCATTTATTATGAGCGTGAACCTATAGATTTAATGATCATTCTGAACCAACGAATTAAAAAAGGAGAAGTAACAGAGCGTACACTTTATGAAATGTATTTTACAGATGAGAATTTGATATTGGGTGTAGACGAAGATCCTGAAGATGAAGATTAAAAAGAGTAACTTCTGACATGGAAGTTGCTTTTTCATTTTGTTTTTAGAAACTTTGATAAAGAAAGTATGTCTCAAATAAATTCTCAACGAAAATGATTGTTTGCTGATACTCTATAATCATAATACTAGTTGAATTTCAAAAGAATATGGAGATATGTTAAAGAAGGTTGGGATATTTACAAAATGACTGAGCATTATGCGTCTTTTGGTTAATTTAACAGCTGAAGATCCCTTTCAGTAAATACAACGTATAATTGTATTAAATTTGAAAATAAGTGAAAAGATACTTATGTAATCCAAAAAATAATTAATTTTTAAAGCCTTTAGAAATTGAGAGCTTTTTTAAATTAGGTAAGGAGACTATAATTTAGATGAGTTCGGATAAATTTAAAAGTATAAATACTATAGAATATACAGAATTAAAGAATGATCTGAGGACTGGTGACCTTTTATTATGTTCGGGTGAATATTTGGTAAGTAAGTTAATTAAACAAGTTTCCAATTCACTCTTTAGTCATGTTGGTATTATTGTGAAGTGGAAAGGGCTATTATTAATAATTGAAAGTGTTGAGGACGATGGTGTTAGAATAGTTCCTTTAGAACATTATTTGACTAACTATGAGAATACAAATAAAAGTTATGATGGGAAGTTATATATTGCACGGCACAAACAGTTAAATGAAGATGGTGGTGAAAAACAAAATACCATTATCGTTAAAGGTTTATCTTTATTAAACAAGAATTATGATAAATCTGAAATAGCACAGATAGTTGCTCGAATAGGATTGGGAGTAGGTAAACATAGAGATAATGAGGAGTTTATCTGCTCTGAATTTGTAGATGTATGTTTTAAAGAGGCAGATATTTGTTTTACCTCAGATACAAAAGGTTTTATCTTTCCTGAACACATTGCTGCTGATGAAAATGTTATTCCTATCGCTCGAATAGGTTAATATTTAATTCATAACAAACAGGCCTTCGACATGCGAAAGGCTTGTTTGTTTATGCAATTACCTGTTGATTTTTTTGTGATGGGCATTAAAACAACATTTTGTGAATTCCACTTTTAGAGTGGCCCTTCTAAAAGAACTCAGAATCCGTTCAGTTGCTTGTCACTTCTAATCAGCTTTTCTAAAGTCACTCATTCAATGTATTTGCGGGATACCGAAAATTTCTATTAAGGACAGTTTGTCTTTACATATGTTGTAAATCTAGTGTTAAAATATTATAAGGGATTTGCTTAGAAGGGGGTAAAGGGATGACAGAATTAATTGCCTCTCAGGAGGTAGGAAACATGTTAAACACCTGGAATCTTGCCATACAAAAAGGGGATTTGTCGGCAGCTATTGAAATGCAAGATGACATAGACAAGGCAATCGAGCAAATGGAAGAAAATCAAGATGTTCTTTTATATTATCAACTTTTAAGCTTTAGACTTAAGCTGAAACTTCAGAATATTAGCAAAAACCTAGATAAACCATTCTTCGAGAGGAATGCACCAGACGAAAAAGAAGAGAAGACAAACAAACTCATGTCCTATTACTTCTATTTCTATAATGGGATCTATCATGACTACTTACAAGATTATGATAAGGCGCTAAGTTATTTCAGAATAGCTGAAAAGAAGCTGGCCTATGTTGATGATGAAATAGAAAAAGCAGAATTTCATTATAAATTAGCTGTTCTATTTTATGATTTGAAAATGACTTTCTTATCTAAATATCATGCTCAAATTGCTTGTGACACATTTAATGCACATGAATCATATATCAAAAGACAAATTAACTGTAGAATGCTGCATGCGCTGAACTTAATCGATCAATTTGAATATGAGAAAGCAAGTGAACTTTTTAACGAAGCAGAGAACATGATCCGAAGTATCAATGACAATCATTTAATTATTCATCTCTATTACAGCATGGGTTTTTTGGAAAGCAAAAGAGAGAATGCTGAGAAAGCATCTGCATTTTTTAGACGCACACTGAGTTATGAAGAAATTGAGCAACAAATGTTATTAAAAATGAGATGTTTATATGAACTAGCCAGAATAGAAGTATCAAATCAAAGCAATGAAGTGATTGAGTGGGTTGATCTAGGCATTTCTTTGTCGGAACAAGTGAACCATCACATTTTTCAAATTAAATTTAAATTGTTAAAAGAACTATTATATGAAACAAATGACACTCAACAAGCCAATATAAGTAATTTGTGTGCAGAGCTTGAAGAAAGAAGAGTTTGGGTTGATTTAGAGGAAATCTTGGTTGATGTGGCGAAATATTTAGAGGAAAAAGGTTTGCTGCAACAATCATTGAATTACTATAAAAGAGCCTTACATGCAAGTCAATTTGTAGGAAAAGGAGTGAATTAAATGAAAAAGTCTTTTTTTATTCCATTATCAATAGCTGTGGTAGCATTAGGTACACTTTTCTTTACAAATGGTTTCATTCAACCTCAACATGATGATGTCCAAACCGTCGCATCAAGAGGGAGCTCTGGAGGATAATTGGTTAAAAAACGATAAAGTGGATTAAAGTGTCAGACTCCTTATGGTATTCTAGTAAAAGAATACGCCATAAAAGGAGTCTTTTTTATATGAAAATATTAGATGCTCCATCTTTACTGTCAGCTGTCGAACAAAGATCAAAAGTCTATCAGGAGCTTCGAGACGAAATGCAGCATGTGAAAATAGCATTAAAAAGTGTGTCGGGATTAGGTGATGAATTTACTGGAAAAGGTGCAGACAATATCAAAGCCTTTTATGAGGATCTTGCGCTTTACACAGACACTTATCTTGATTTTATTGATATGCAAAAAGCGTTTTTAGATGGTGTAAATGGAAAACTTGATGACGAATCGTTAGGAGGGAGTACATTTATTGATGAGCACTTTTTAGATGCTCAATTGAAACAAAGCATTCAAAACAATAAAGATATGGTCAAGGAACAAAAAGAAGCCCTATCCACTATTTTTGATGACATCAGTGATCTCATAGAACTGAATGTATTTTCAAGTAAAGAGGTCAATGAACATTTAGACGATGCGAATAAAAAAAGAAAAGAGTCAATTGATGCTGTACATAAATTAGATCATGCCCTAAAAACAGAGTACGAAAAATCAGAAGCGATTGAAAAACACCTCGCAACCTTTTATGCAAAAATGATGGCTGCTACAGGAAAAGGGAAAAATGCGCAGCCCATGTATTACGATGCAAAAGCCTTTCATGAGACAGATGTGTACAAGAATCATGATAAAATCGATGCACAGGTGAAAGCATATTTAAAGGTGAAAAAAGAAGAAAAAGAGAAACGAAGAATCAAAGAATTGAAAGAAAAACTCAACGATCCTTCGTGTATATCAGAAGAAAAATACTTTGAGATTGTAGACGAAATTGGATATGATAATCTTTCTTACGATCAAAAAATGTATTACAGCCAGCTTCTCCAGATCAAAGCGCAGGAAGAAGCATCAGAGGGGTTCGTTGATGTTGTAAAAGGTGCAGCAGTTGGTCTATATGATGTGGCCAAAGATACAGTAGTTGGCATCTATGATCTTGTGACAGACCCTGGAGGTGCCGTTGAATCGGTCGTAACGGCTGTTTCTCATCCAATTGAAACATCGAAAGCGATTGGAAAGTCGATTTCAGACTCATTCCAAAAAGAAGTCATCGATGGTGATGCATATTCTCGATCCCACTGGTTCGCCTATGCGACTGGTTCTCTAGCAGAAATCGTCTTTGGCTCTAAAGGGACTGGTGCCATTACAAAAACGGGGACAACAGCGGCCAAAACAACGGTGAAGAAAGGCCTTGAGCAAGGAGCAAAATCATTAGACAGAGTCTCTATTCCGAATCTATTGCCATACTCACCAAAGTTTCAAATGGCTGGTGAAGGGAAACTCCCTTACAATGTGTTTGACGGAGAAAACCTCAAAAATAAACTCCTCTCTATGGCAAAACGCCTGGACAATCAACCTGTATATGGAATCTCTAAGACAGGCAGACGCTTACCAGCACCAAAATCACCACCGACCGTTGTCAGTTATGGAGATCACTATGTGAGATGGAAACGTAAAAAAGTGTTAAAACCGAATGTTATTTATTCAACAAAGCAAGGATACACCTACGCAACCGATCACTACGGACGTATTGTCAAAGTCGAAGCAAGTGATTTAAAATACGGAGAGGTTAAAAGAAACCAATATGCCCAATCTAATTCAGGGAAACCAGATCGATTACTAGATGATGATGGAGGACATTTAATTGCGTCTATTTTCAAAGGATCTGGCGATATTGATAATCTTGTCCCGATGAATTCACAGATTAATAGAAGTGGCGGGAAATGGTATGAGATGGAGCAGGAATGGTTGGCAGCCTTGAGGAAAGATCCACCTGAGACAGTGTCTGTTTCAATAAAAGCATTTTATGAATCGGATTCGTTAAGACCGTCTGAATTCCTAGTCAAATATAAGATAGACGGAGAAGTTTATACGAACACGATATATAATAGAGCAGGAGGGTGAAAAAATGGAAACAAAAGAAATGGAAGTTTTACATAGAGAAATAGCTGAAGAATTAAATGGAATGATCCCAGTGGAATGGGATACAATTTGGATGTATGCAGAAATGTTAGATGATTCTGCATCAGCTCTCTTTTATTTTACAGTCCCTAATAAAGAAGAATATTATTATTCACACAATATCCCAGAACAATTTCAGGTTAGTGAAGACACATATGATAGTCTTTTAATTAACATACAAAGAAAATTAAGAAGATTAAGGGAAGAGTATGCTAAAGTACATTCAGATAAATGGACAACTGTAACAATGAAATTGACGGCATCAGGAAAAATGTCAATCAACTTTGGTTATGAAGATATACTTTCTCTAGGTATAAATATGCCAAAACGGATTGCAATATGGGCTTATGAAAATTTAGGAATATATCCAAAAAGAAAATCAGTTAGAGACTTTCTTGAAGAATACATAGAAAATAAAGAAGAAAACAACTAGCGCATTACCCTCCAAATACAGGAGGGTTTTTGTATTAGATGTGAATAGGCTATAGAAAAAGTAGACTAAGAAGATACAACTTGTTCCGACTGACTTACATAAAAAATGTACCCCATATTGGTGTAGCATCAGACTTAAGAGGAGGCTACTAAAATGAGTTTTAAACAGATTAAAGACAAACTTTATCAATACACTATTGATATCAGATCAACCAAAACAATTAGCTCATTATACGAAATGAAAGAAATAGAAGAAGAAAATGCTTATCACATTTCTCCTGATTATAAGAGTTTTATTAGTGAATACGGGGAATGTTGGATTGAGGACAATGTATATACCCATCTAAGAGAAAAACCAGTGTGGCTAGTTGGTGAATCAGTACCAGTCGAATTGTTTTATGGGTTGGAGCAGAATGATTATGATATACGAGAAGCCATAAAAACATATAAAGACCAATTGCCAGAACAAATAATTCCTATCGCAGATGCAGACGGCGGAGACCTAATTTGTTTAGATGTTAGTAAAATAAATCAAGGGAAAATTTATTTTTGGGATCATGAACTTAGAGATAGAGAACAGGATCTGTTCCTGATTGCTGATACTTTTACTGAGTTTATTGAAGGGTTATTTGTTGTTGAAGATGATGAAGATAGTGATACAGAAGATATTGATATCCAACTTAGTGACGATCTCATAAAAATGTTAAAGGAGAGAGATTAAAATTTAGACAAATCCTTTCAAGAAGACTAAACGTTTCTTCTATCTATAAGGAAATTCATTTTAATCTGAATAACTTTTAAGTTTAAAGGGTGCTAAAGTGCATCCTTTTTATTTTTTTAAAAAAACACTCTTTATGGGTGTTTTAGTTTGTATTAGCTATAGGATGTAATGCATGATTATGATCATCTAAAAGATAATCAGGATGGCTTTTAACATTGTATATTTAATTGTTTTATCAGGATTATCCACGAAGTATTATGTCATCAAAGGGAAGGCTTTTTATTATGGTGATGCATATTCTCGATCACACTGGTTCGCCTATGCAACTGGTTCTCTAGCAGAAATCGTCTTTAGTTCTAAAGGGGCAGGTGCCATTACAAAAACGGGGACAACAGCAGCCAAAACGACGGTGAAGAAAGGGCTTGAACAAGGAGCAAAATCATTAGACAGAGTCTCTATTCCGAATCTATTGCCATACTCACCAAAGTTTCAAATGGCTGGTGGCCCAAAGCTGCCGTATAACGTGTTTGACGGAGAAAATCTCAAAAATAAACTCCTCTCTATGGCAAAGCGTCTAGACAACAATTCAGGATATGGCATCTCTAAGACAGGCAGACGATTACCGGCACCAAAATCACCACCGACTGTTGTTAGCTACGGAGATCACTGATGGAAACGTAAAAAAGTATTAAAACCAAATGTTGTTTATTCAACAAAGCAAGGCTACACCTACACAACCGATCACTACGAAAGAATTGTCAAAGTCGAAGCAAGTGATTTAAAATACGGAGAGGTCAAAAGAAACCAATATGCCCAATCCAATTCAGGTAAGCCAGATCGATTACTGGATGATGATGGAGGTCATTTAATTGCGTCTATTTTTAAAGGATCAGGCGATATTGATAACCTACTTCCAATGAATTCACAGATTAATCGAAGCGGCGGGAAATGGTACACCATGGAGCAACGGTGGTTGAAAGCCTTGAATTCAAATCCACCTAAACAAGTAGCAGTGAGCATTGAACCTATCTATAAGGGAGATTCATTACGACCTGTTAGTTTCTCTGTGGAGTATAAAATTGGAGAACGTTATTCTCAAGTATTTATTAAGAATCAACCTGGAGGTTAAAACCCAATGGAAGAATTAGAAATAAATTATAAAAAAATAGCAGAATCAATTAATGAATTAATACCATGTGATTGGGATAAAGTTTGGATGTATGCAGAAATACTTGATGATTCGGCTGAGATAGTGTTTTATTTTAAAGAACAAAATGGAAATGAATATGTTAATGGACATCAAATTCCTCATAAATATAGTGTAAGTAAGTCAACATACATCCACTTATTATACGAACTTAGTGAAATTTTTGAAGCATTGAAAAAGGCATATATACAAAATGATTTAGGTGCTTGGACAACAGCTACCCTCCAATTAGATTATAAAGGGAAATTCTCTATTGAGTATGGATATGATGATGTTTATTCATTAGGCATAGACAATGTGCAAAGAATAGCAGTTTGGGAATATGAAACGTTCGGATTTTTACCCGACGATGAAGAGGATAAAGAAGCCGTATTAAATTATATAAAAAATAAGTACGATAACTAACGCAGAATACCCTCCGAATAAAGGAGGGTATTTCTCATATATGTTTCATAAAACCTCATTTCCATTATCTAAACCGATAAACCGTCACTTCACAATCACCCAGCACCTCTTCAATCATCTCTTCCACAATCGTCCAATCGCCGCCAGCCAATCCGCAGCCGATCCCGTATGGAATGGCGATGGACGTTTGGTTTTTCTCCTCAGGTGATTGTGTCACTGTATCCTTTAGGTGTTGAAAGCAGCTGCGTAAGGCATCGTAGTCTGTTTGCTGTCTTGTTCTTCCGTATCCAGCTTGGGCAAATAAGTTGGCCATTGTTTTTCCATCTTTTGTTGTAATGAGTTGAATGGAGCTTAACAAGTCATCTCCATGTTCTGTACATAACTGTTTATAATCTTTGAACACATTCGGATATTTGCTTTTGATCTGTTTTGCTAATCCAGCTCCCATGACTCCTTTACAGTTCACCTGGTGACAAATGATGTCTTCGCTTGCCTCTAATATATTGCCGTCTACCGTTTTGATCATATGCAGTAACCCCTTTTTGATAAAATGCAAACTTATGTTCTGTTATAACAGTTTTGTTCCTGTGATTTAATAGCTTTTGATGAGTTTTTAGTTAGTACATGAGTTCAGGTGACAGCAAAGTGACAAACCTGTCATATGATTCCAAGGTTTGTTCGTTCGATCGATGGAGGCAGACATCTCATTTCAATTATCCTTATCATAAATCAAGTAAAAAGGATGAAATGAGATGCGGGGATTTAATGAAGATTTATTTAGGTGGGTGAATCAGCTTAGTATTGATTATGGTTCCTTGAATCCGATATTTATTGGACTAGCTGAATATACAGTGCTGCTGGCAGCACTCATGTGTCTGTTTGTATGGTTTCAAAATCGCAGCAGGTACAATAGGGCGATGGTCGTTTCTGCTGGACTGACCTTCATATTGGCAGAGTTACTTGGGAAAATCGCAGGGGTGTTTTATTTCAATCAGCAGCCCTTTGCAGAAATGAGCCACGTCAATCTTTTGATTCAAAAGGAAGTGAATAACTCGTTTCCAAGTGATCATACCATCTTTATATTTTCGATTTGTCTGATCTTTTGGCTGTTTCATAAACGCCATTTTTATTGGCTGATCATTGCGTGTGCTGTTGGATTTTCAAGGATTTGGGTAGGTGTTCATTATCCATTTGATGTCTTCGCAGGAGCTACTATAGCGTGTTTAACAGCCGCCGCCGTTGTATATTTGCCGATATTTCAAAAAAGTGTTAAATCCATCTTATCATGCTATGAATGGGTTGAACAAAAATTGATAGGGAAGAGAACAAAATAACATGCAGCATTAAAATACCCCGATCTGTAAAGCTGAGATCGGGGTACTGTTTATTTTCGCCAAAACGTTGAACAATCCGCTTTGTCTTTGATATTAAATTCAATGATTTTTTTCAGAAGAGGATAATCAACTGGCAAGCTTTCTTTCATGCGAAACATCTTTTTTCCATGATCGTACCCAGCTCGTACAATGTCAGCTGAAAATTGATCAATTCCTTTTCCTTCTGGTGCGACAGAAATGTGATGTTTTGCCACGCTAAACCCAATAATAAATGTGCCGTGATCTGTGAACATAGGCTGATTCCAAGCAATTCTTGGCTCTAATTGAGGGAATGTGTCTTCTACCCATTGTAAGATGTCTTGAGTGCGCTGCTTCAGCTCGGGGTTACCGATGTTGCTGATATATTCTTCAAACACATGCATGATGTTTATCCTCCATTTCCATCGACCTCATAAGCCTCAGACGGGATTCGAACCCGCACTCCTTTCGTAAGCATAGGCTAGGGGCAACACGCTTCCCTACGGAATTTCACCGACAGGGATTTCACCTGTCTCAGCTCATGTGCTTTTCGGTGCTTCTGAAACCCTTGCCTTGCGACCCGCCAGCTACAATTTGTTTTACGGCGCTCTTCCCTTCTAGAGCTACTGAGGCGTGTAAGTGATTGATCATATTATATAAAGAAACTGGATAAATGAAAAGCTGCGCTGATCATTAGTTTACTGATCATTAGGCGAATCGCACAAAATAGTCTTTGAAATGATGCGGTATTAATCATCATAAGATTAGATTGCCCTAACAATGGGCTTTTTTCATTTCATCTCGAGATGTTTATTTTAAAAAAAGGCGGAATTTTTTCGCAAATATCATTGACTAGGAGAAAGAAACGCACTTTAAATGGAAACGGTTATTGAAGATTCAAGTGATTCATATTAAAATGATGTCAAATGGACAAATTAGCAATTGCTAATAGAAGTTCCATATTTAGTGAAATCATGTGCTGCAGCTGAAGGTGATTGGGGGTGTAGAATGAGCAAAGTTCCTGTTGCGGAATTGGCATCATTATTAAATGACTGGAACATGGAAATCAAAAAAGATCATGCAGATGAGGCAGAACGGTTATTTGCCAAAGCGAAACAAGCGGTAGAGGAAATTGACGATGCGGATATCCTCATATACTATTCTCTTCTTGAGAAAAGACATCACATTCTTATGTACAATTTAAGAGGGCAAAAGGGCAATGTTTCAACGAAAAGTATAGAGGGTCATTATGGAAAAAAAGAAGATGACCTGTCTAATCGTCTTGCCTATTATTTCGATTTCTATGAGGGTGTGTATGAGCAGCATCAAGGTAATTATGAGGTTGCATTGCAAATGTATCAAAGTGCTGAAAAGCTCTTAGATAAAATTCCAAGTGAGATAGAACGTGCTGATTTCGATTTTAAAGTGGCATGGCTTTACTACCGGCTTAGTCATATCATGCTCTCATTAAGCTATATCCGCAGAGCGCTCCACGTCTATAAGCGGCACAAGCAGTATGAAAGAAGAACGGCCCTTTCATACTCTCTTATAGCAGCGAATCTAACAGAGATCGGCCGGTATGAAGAGGCGCTTGAGAATTATCGTCTGGCGGAAGAGGTTTTGACAAGCGAGCAGGATGATTTTATGCTGGCTCAGCACCATCACAATGTGGCCATTTTATATTCATTTTGGAACAAACCGAAGGAATCGATACGTCATCTTGAAAAAGCACTGTCCCATCAAGAGTATTATGATTCAGATTTCTTTTTCCATTCTACGTATCTGATCAGCCGAGAACTCTGTGTGATTGGTGAAAAGCAGCGTGCAAGCCAATATATAGAGGCTGCATATGCCAGAATAAAGGATGCTTCGCATGAAGTGTTTCAGCTAAAAATAGGCATCGTACATGATCTTTACTTAACGCATGCGCCACAAAGATTTCAGCAAATTGATGAGAAATTAAGAAAGTTAGAAGAGAAGAATGAATATCATGAAGTAAAAGAGCTATCACAATTTGCAGCAAAATATTGTGAAAAGCAAGCACTTTATGAGCAGTCTGTTTTTTACTTGAACAAAAGTTTAGAAGCGGATTTACATATGAAAAGAATGGGGTTGATTTAAGATGAAAACAGGATTAAAAGTATTATTCGTTGTCGGTTTAGCGGTCGCTGCGACTGTTCTATCGCAAGACGTTGCGGGTTCATTCGAAGTTGCAGAAAAAATCATTGGTGGTTAATACCATGTATCTCTCGCCCTTGTTGATATCGTCAGCAAGGGTTTTTTGCGTTTTTAATAGGCTCTTCTTATTAAACGCTGCAAGAACGTTTAATAAGAAGAATTCGCAACAAAGGGGGTGTGCAAATTTATTACCTGCTCCATTATTCTAAATAAACATAGGGCAGAGCAACAAGTTAAAAAGGTCACTTTTCTTTGCTTAATTTAATTTTTTGCAGGACTTTTCATTCAAATTTTATCAAATTGGTCTAATGTACATAGAAGGAAAAGAAAAAGTAGGAGCACTGCCCTTTTTGTCATGCATATGATGAGATAAGGTCTGATTTGAAGGCAGGTGATTGTATGTATCCACGGGTTTATGGAGGTTTTCATGGAGGCGGTTTTAGCGGAGGAGCAGTGGGCCCTCATATTGGCTTTGGCGGGTATTATGTGAGCCCTGGAGTGTTCTCTGGTTTAGGAGGTTACCCCGGATATGGGGGATTTGGGACGTTTTCTGGATATCCATATGGTTCTACGTTCATCATGGGACGCCCTCCTGGTTTTTATGTAAGGAGTTATTAGTGTAAGATCACAATCATTGAAATAGCCTTCTAAAGAGAGGCTATTTCAATTGGTGAAAGTGCTTCAATCCAGCTGTTATCACAATGATACCTAGGATGATGATCGGCAGCCAAATGATGATAAACGGGTCGTAACGATCTGTGTATGCAGCTAAAGCCGCACCAAGGCAATAGAAGACAATAGAGCCTATTCGCATCAAGCTGACAAGCTGGATAGGAGCTTTTCTTTTTTCCCTGTATGATATGCGTTGAGCTGCATCTTCAAATAGATTAGCGAGTGTACTCGTGAGAACAGTTGTGGAAATGCCAGCAACATTCAATTTACGAGCGGCTGCTGTCTGCATGCCCATGGCCATACTTAAAAGGATGATCAGCATAAAGTAAGCACCTTGTGTATAAGGGAAAATGGTCATGAGAGCAAATAGAAGCAAAATCATCACTTCTATGATAAAAATGCGTGTCACGGCTTTTGGCCAAAACGTTTTCTCATGCTTCCCGCCTACCACAACTGCAAGTAAAACCCCTAAAACGAATCCACTTAGAGCAATGATGGAATGAAGAGCTGTTAGCTGCAAGGAGCTTCCTGCCGCAATGCCAAGCAGCACAATATTACCTGTCATATTGGCTGTAAACACATGCCCTAGGCTTAAATAGCCAATTACATCCACAATTCCTGCGGAAAGACATAAGAAAATCAAAGCTGTATTTCGAAATGAATGTGCGGTCAAAATCGTCATCCCTTTCTTCCTCTCTAATGAATAAGTGTAAACTTCATGACCGCGGATGTCCATCTGATGAGAAGGTCACATGTGTGCAAGCTGATGTAAGACTTGTCTAAAAGCATCATCATTCACAAGGTGCCTCATGCGGCGGAACGGATCACCTTTTTCCTTTAAACGCTCTATAACTGCTGGCATCGTAAAAAGAGAAGGATGAAGCTCATCATGATAGAGTTCGTCCCATTCAAGCGGTGTCGCAACAAGTCCAAGCTCATTTCCTCTCGGGGAATATGGAGCGATAATTGTTTTTCCAGCATCATGCTGAATGTAGTCTAAATACAAGCGATTGCCGCGATTTTTCTTAAGACGTTCCAGAGTAAATAGATCCGGTGCTTGCTCACATAAAAATTGGCATATAAACGAAGTGAATTGTCTTGTTTCTTCGTATGTGAAGGCATTTTTCTTTAAAGGAATATAGACTTGAAGCCCTTTACCTCCGCTTGTTTTAATAAAGGCTGTGAGAAAAAGTCCGTCTAAAAGCACTTTGATTCGTTTAGCAGCTTCGATGGCTAGATGAAATTCATTTACAGATGGCGGGTCCAGATCAAAGACGATTTCTGTCGGCCGATCCGTATCTCTTGTTTCAAAAGGGATATGAAATTCCATCGCCAGCTGGTTGCCAAGCCAAAGAAGCGTACGAGGATCATTACAGACCGTGTAAGAAATATCATCAACTTCATCTGTCAAAACAAAATCCGGCGCATAATCAGGAGTTGACTTTTGATAAAAGAATTCGTCTCCAGTGCCATGTGGATACCGAATTAAAGTAAGACGCCTTTCGCGTAAAAAAGGCAAAAGATAGGGAGCCACTTGTCTTAAATAAAGTAAGTAATCTGCCTTGTTCAGTTGAAGGGCCGGGACAATGGGTTTCTCAGGGTGAGTGACGTCTATAACAGCAGGGAGTGGATACAGCTGTTTGAGCATTTGCTGAAATGTACATGCTGATGGATCCGCATCCAGTAAAAAGGAAGAAAAACGCGGCTCTCTTAACGCCGATCCATCAAAGGATATACACGCAATGCTGGCAACGATAGAAGGAGGGATTTCATATGTTGATTCTCCTGTTAACTGGCCCTTTGTCTGAAATAGCGTGCGCAGTGTTTGTTCTTCTTCTTTAGAAAATCCATGCTTGAATTGGACAACCTCGATGAGAGCTGAATCTTGATAAATGGAGCCTTGGAAATAGCCATTTTCTTTGTCAAAACGGGTCACAATGACAGACACATAACGCCAGTTTTTCATTTTCAACCATTCTTTTGAACGAGTATTGTCATGCCATTTACTCGTCTTTTTTTTCGCTACTAACCCTTCTGCTAAATACATTGTCATCAAGTTTTTCATGTATTCAGAGTCTGGGTCTGTAAGAATGACCTGCAGAAGGGAAGGGTGCTCCAGCTGAACTGATGAAGGGAGCTTTGCGTCTTGGAAAACTTGCTGCAGCTGATTTTTTCTCTCCGTCAACGGTAAATCAACGAGAGGTTTCCCTTTACATCTTAATAGATCAAACGCAATGAAATGACATGGGAATCGTTCAGCCTGTCTTTGGATGGCTTCTTTGTTTTTCAGCCGGCCTCTTTGCTGAACCTTCGCAAACTCACTTTGCTGTTCACTTAGTAAAAAGACCAATTCTCCGTCAAGTGTCAGTGGTAAAAACGGAGCAAATTCGCCTCTTAATTGTTCGCACTGATCCATCACTTCAGGAAATTGCTCATTTAGCTGTTTTCCGGTCCTGCTTTCTAAACGAATCTCGTCTTCTTCCCATACAAGAATAGCCCGAAAGCCATCATACTTTAATTCATACACCCAGTCTGCACCAGCAGGTATATCATGTGCAGGTGTTAATCGCATAGGTTTCATTGTGCATGTCACTTCCTTATATCATGTGTTCTTAGAGTGGGATGAAATTTTCAATCACATACATAAGTCTGATGAAAACATTACATAGTAAGGAGAAAAGAACGGAGGAAGCGAGATGCATACAGTATGGAAAGGCGGTATTAGTTTCGGATTGGTCAATATTCCAGTCAAACTGTTTACCGCTACAGAGAACAAAGACATTAAATTAAGACAGCTGCATAAAGAGTGTCACACGCCCATTAACTACAAGAAAGTATGTGCCAATTGCGGTGAAGAAGTAGCGCCGGAACAAATTGTGAAGGCGTATGAATATGCGAAAAATAAATTTATTGAATTGGATGATGAAGAGCTAGAAAAACTGCGAAAAGAAAATGAAGAAAAAGCCGTTGAAATCATTGATTTTGTAAAGATTGAAGAGATTGATCCAATCTATTATGAAAGAAGTTATTTCTTATCACCGGATACCGGCGGAGCGAAGGCTTATTCATTATTAAGAAAAGCTTTAGAGGAATCGGGGAAAATTGGTGTGGCAAAAATTATGATCCGCTCAAAGGAGCAATTAGCGATCGTTAGGTGCTATGAACATATTTTGCTGATGGAAACCATTCATTTCCCTGACGAAATTAGACAAGTATCAGATGTACCGAATATTCCCCAAGAGGAGAACATTGTCAAGAAAGAGTTAGATACAGCGCTCCTTTTAATCGAGCAGCTGACCACAACATTCGATCCAGCGGCATATCAGGATGAATACAGAGAACAGCTGATGAATTTAATTGGCGATAAAATATCCGGAGAACATACCGTTCAACCTGAAACGACAGGTAAAAAAGATCCTGCATCCAATGTGACTGATTTAATGGCCGCACTACAGGCATCAATCGACCGATCAAAACCAGCCAAAGCGAAAAAAGCAGCGCCTAAGAAAAGAAAAACACCAACGAAAAAAGAAAAGAATGCATAAAATAAGACCGCTGACGAGCGGTCTTATTGCGGGTTTAACACATCCTGAATCGTCCCATCTTTTCGGTGAATGACAACGGATGTTCCTTTATTAGCTGAAATCTCTTTTGCCCGGTCAATTGCTTCTTGTTTTGTTTCTTTGACCTCACTTGCTCGTTTCGCTTTCTCTGTTTGAACCGCCCAGCCTTCCTCGTGTTTTACTACATGCTGCGCATGATCCATGAGCTCTGGTCTTGCGGAGCTGCTGCCTTCAGAAGGTTTGACAGAACCATGAGATAAGAAATTCTCTACCTCTTTCTCCGTTGCGTTCTTTTTCCACTCTTTCGCTTGACTAATTGCAATTGGAATGGCTCTATTTTCATCATAGCCTTCCTGAATCATTTTATTGGCAATCTCAAGCGCTTTTTTTCGAATGACGTTGTCTAATGATTTAAATGAAGCTGGATAATCGTTCATCGTCCAAGGCATATGGACCGCTCCTTTCTTTTATTTGAACATGTTCCCCCATCTGCAAAGGGTCAAACATACAAGGTCTCTCAAACTAATGTTAGGGATAAAATACATCGTTTTGCTGAGGCAGAATATCATCAACTCCTGCAGAATAGAAGGTAGAAAAGGAGTGATTTTGATGATGATGAAAGGTTTATATGAAGCACATTTACCTGTGAGTGACTTGAAGGCATCTATTGCGTTTTATGAAAAATTGGAATTGACACTTGCTCATGAAAATGAACGAGTTGCTTTTTTATGGATTGAGAAAGGAAAGAGCTGGCTTGGCCTGTGGAAAGTAGATATGAACAATTTTCCATACCATCCCTCGACTCGGCACGTTGCCTTTCAAATTACAACGTCTAGTATTGAACAGATCAAGACTTGGCTGATCGAAAGAGGCATCAGCATTCACCCAATGTTTGGTTTTTCAGAAGAAAAGCAGCCATTAGTTCTCGATAATCCGCCGCAATTTCATGCAGCGATCTATTTTCTTGACCCAGATGAGAATCTGCTTGAATGCATTGCTCCACTTGAACTTGATACAGGAGAAGACTACGATATCATGACATATCAGGATTGGGAACGAAAGAAAAATCCGTTTATTGATTGACAAAATCACTTATTGTAACTATATTGATTACAACGGTGGTGAAAGATTGTGAAACAAATTAGCAGCAGGTATCCAATTGCTGTTCATATTGTGTCATTTATTGCAGGTGTTCCAAAAGAGTGTACTAGTGATTTTATTGCAGAGAGCGTGAATTCAAATCCAGCCATTGTTCGAAAAATGATGGCAATGCTCAAACGGGCGGGTCTCATTGAGATTCGCCGCGGTGTGGGCGGTGCTTATTTAAAAAGACCGGCTGAGGATATTACGCTGTTAGATGTGTACCGCGCTGTGGATGTAAGCGAAGATGAAGAATTATTTAACTTTCATCAGCCCGTCATCGCATGCCCGATTGGTCAAGCGATGGACACGAGACTTCGGCATGAACTAAAAGAAGCACAAGCTGCACTTGAGAATCACCTCAAGCAAGTGACAATTCAGCAATTATTAACAGAGGCGGAATAAAAAAAGCTCGTACTTTGGAGCTTTTTTACACCTTTGTTGTAACCATTTTGATTATAACGAATGTACATCACCGTTGAACGAAAAATGAGGAGGTCAAACAAATGAAATTATTAGTAACAGGTGCAACAGGACAACTTGGATCGCTCGTCGTCAAGCATTTGCTCACAAAAGTACCGGCTGAACAAGTTGCAGTCAGTGTTCGAAATCCGCAAAAAGCAGCACATTTGAAGGATGCTGGGGTGGATGTACGCCGTGGAGATTTTACTCAGCCAGACACCCTGACATCAGCATTTGAGGGCATTGACCGTCTGTTGATCATTTCAACGGCGGATGGAGACCGCGTGCAGCAGCATAAAGCGGCAATCGAAGCGGCGAAAGCAGCAAATGTGAATTTTATTGCTTATACAAGTGTTGTCAATGCAAGAGAGAGTCAGCTTGTCCTTGCAAATGACCATGCCAAAACAGAAGAAGCCATTTTGGCCTCTGGCATTCCTCATGTATTTTTAAGAAATAACTGGTATGTTGAAAACGAAAAAGATACGATTCTGGCGTCAGTCAGCGGCGCACCATTTTTAAGCCCTATTGGCGAAGGAAAGGTTGGCTGGGCAACAAGAAATGACTACGCCGAAGCGGCAGCAAATGCGTTAACACTTCCCGTACATGATCAGGAGATATATGAACTGTCAGGCCCGCTTCGGACACATAGTGAACTTGCACAAATTGTTAGTAAGGTGAGTGGAAAAGAAATCAAAGTAGAAAAAATAGATGTAGACACATTTGGAGACTTTTTAGCTTCAAATGGTGTACCAAAAGAAGCAGTGCCATTTGTCAAAGCCATTCAAAGCGGCATACGCGATGGTGCTTTAGCTGTCGAAAGTGAAGATTTCGAAACATTACTAGGCCGGTCGGTAACACCTATTGAAGAAAGAATTCGTGAATTGATTTCAAAATAAACATCAAAAAACGCCCTACGAAAAGGGCGTTTTTTTCATTTAGTCACACAGCATAAGTACAAATTTTAGACAAATCACTTCGTTGAAATTTCAGAAATTTGGGATTAAAATGAAATTAAGGCCTGTTATTTAATCATCAGATGATCAGAATGATGAATCAAAATGCAGCAATAGAAGGGAAGTTCGCCGATGAAAGTCCATTTATTCGTTACTTGTTTAGTTGACACGATGCAGCCAAATGTAGGAAAGGCGACAGTGGAAGTATTGGAAAGACTCGGTGTTGAAGTGGAATTTCCAGAAGCACAAGTGTGCTGCGGACAGCCAGCCTTTAACAGCGGCTATACAAAAGAGACAATCAAAGCAGCGAAGAACATGATCAAAGCCTTTGAATCAGCTGAATATGTTGTGACACCATCAGGTTCGTGCAAGGCGATGTTTTTAGAATATCCTCATCTTTTAAAAGAAGATCGAGTGTGGTCGGCCAAGGCTGAGGCACTTGCCGCAAAAACATATGAATTAACAGAGTTTATTGTTGATATATTACACGTGACAGATGTAGGGGCAAGCCTGAAAGGAAACGCAGCCTATCACACCTCTTGTCATATGACGAGACTGCTGCGTATTAAGGAGGCGCCTTTTACGCTGTTGTCAAATGTCAAAGATTTGACGATGAAACCATTGCCCCGCGCAGAAAATTGCTGCGGATTTGGAGGAACCTTTTCAGTGAAAATGACTCCTATTTCTGAGCAGATGGTTGACGAAAAAGTACAAAGCATAGAGGAGACAGGCGCTGACTATATCATTGGTGCTGACTGCGGCTGCCTGCTGAATATTGGCGGGAGGCTGAACCGTCTTGATAAACCCATCCAGGTGATGCACATCGCAGAAGTATTAAACAGCCGCGGACTTTAAGAGGGGGAACGGCACATGAGTATGAAAATTGGAGAAAAGGCCTTTAAAGAACGAATCGGGGAAGGTTTAGAAGACGCTGTTATGAGAGGTGCTGTTTCCTCAGCACAGGAACGTCTGTATAAAAGGCGGCTGACTGCAAGCGAGGAGCTTGGCAATTGGGAAAAGTGGCGTGAGCTTGGTGAGGAAATCCGGCAGCATACGCTGAAGCATCTTGATGACTACTTATATCAATTAAGTGAAAGTGTAAGTGCACGCGGAGGTCATGTCTTTTTTGCAAAAACAAAGGAAGAGGCATCAGCATATATTCAAGAGGTGGCACAGAAAAAAGCAGCCAAAAAGGTTGTCAAATCAAAATCAATGGTCACAGAAGAAATCGAGATGAATCAAGCGCTTGAAGAGATCGGCTGTGAGGTGGTAGAGAGCGATCTTGGTGAATATATTCTGCAAGTGGATGACCATGAACCGCCTTCACATATTGTGGCACCTGCTCTTCATATGACGAAAGAGCAAATCCGGGAAGTATTTCATGAGAAGCTAGGGTATGAGATGTCAGAAACACCTGAAGATATGACGAGTTTTGTGAGAGCCATCTTACGTGAAAAATTCCTCGAAGCTGATATTGGTGTGACCGGCTGTAATTTTGCAGTGGCCAACACAGGATCCATCTGCCTTGTGACAAATGAAGGGAATGCGGATCTTGTCACGGCTATACCGAAGACGCATATTGCCGTTATGGGAATGGAGCGGCTTGTCCCAACGATGGAGGAACTGGATGTCCTTGTGGGTCTTTTGTGCAGAAGCGCAGTCGGCCAGAAATTAACTAGTTATATTTCTGTTGTGGGACCAAAAGGAGAAGGTGAAGTGGATGGACCAGAAGAATTCCACTTGATCATTGTGGACAATGGGCGGTCAAATATATTAGGAACCGCCTTTCAGCCTGTTCTCCAATGTATCCGGTGCGCAGCCTGCATCAATGTCTGCCCCGTTTATCGGCATGTTGGTGGACATTCGTACGGTTCAATTTATCCAGGACCAATCGGAGCTGTTCTTTCGCCTCTTCTTGGCGGCTATGATGACTATCAAGAACTCCCCTTTGCATCAAGTTTGTGCGCAGCCTGCACGGATGCTTGTCCAGTGAAGATTCCACTTCATGAGTTATTGATTAAACATAGACAGGTGATCGTTGAAAAAGAGGGGAGAGCGCCTAAAGCTGAAATGATGGCGATGAAAATGTTTGGCATGGGGGCATCGACTCCTGGGGTGTATCAATTTGGAACAAAAGCAGCCCCTGTGCTGATGAATCGGATGGCTTCAAACGGACAAATTTCAAAAGGAATAGGCCCTTTAAAGAATTGGACAGATATTCGTGATCTGCCAGCTCCAAATAAAGAAAGATTCAGGGATTGGTTTAAAAAGAGACAAAAGGAGGAGCAGTGATGAAGGGGACCATTTCTCACCGAGAGTCGTTTTTATCTCATATCCAGCATCAATTAGGTAAAAACTCTTGCCCATCTGCATCTATTCAACGGCCGGCATGGAAGCATCAAGTCCAGTGGGAAACAAACGGAAGTTTGTCTAAAGATGAATTAGTCGAGCAATTGAAAAAGCAATGTCAGCAAATTCATACAAGAGTAGTCGAAACAACACCGGAGAAAGCGCCCTCGGTATTACGATTGTTGATGACAGAATATGGTGAGGGTGCTGTGATGACATCGCGTGATCATCGCTTTGAACAATATGGTTTCCGCTCTATGTTTGACCGTTTGCAACAAGAAGGGATTTCCATCGCCTGCTGGAATACAGATGTATCAAGAGAAGAAAACATAAGGCAGGCAGAACAAGCGAAATATGCAGTTGTGTTCAGTGATTATACCCTTGCAGAATCAGGTACAGTTGTCCTTTCATCCCACCAAGGTCAAGGGAGAGCGCTGCATTTTTTGCCGATGATGTATATCGTGTGTATAGAGAAAAGCTCGATTGTTCCGCGAATGATTCAGGCTGTTTCGGATCTTAATCGCTCAGTAGAAGAGGGGGAGCAGCCGAAAGGCGCCATCCATTTTATATCAGGTCCAAGTAATTCTGCCGATATTGAAATGAATTTAGTGGTAGGGGTTCATGGTCCAGTTCAGGCCGTTTATCTGTTAATAGATGATGAATGAAGGCTTTCGTAATGAAAGCTTTCTTCATCCAATAAGCTGACGCCAGTTTTAAAAAATCATCTTGCCACTAGGTGAATGGACATAGTAAGATGACGACATATAAGATGTACTGCTCATCTACTGCTGATGTAAAGGAAGCTGCTAATGGAACTCAAGACAACTGCTCAAACGAAATCAATTGCACTGCCGCTTGTGATTTCAATTATTGCTATTTCGTTTTCTGCAATCATTGTGAAATGGTCAAATGCACCTGCTGCTATTTTAAGTATGTATCGAATGATTTTTGCGGCGGCTCTCATGCTGCCGTTTATCTTGCCAAGAAAAAAAGAATTTCTCTCGATAAAGCGCAGAGACTGGTTTTTCTTATGTATGTCAGGATTCTTTTTAGGCCTCCATTTTGTGCTGTGGTTTGGCTCCCTGAAGCTGACGACAGTGGCAAGCTCTACCATTATTATCGCCCTTCAGCCGATGGTGTCCTTATTAGGCGGATTCCTCATTTTCCGTGAACGAACGACGATGTCTGCTCTATTGACGATGTGTGCAGCGATTGTTGGTGCCCTCATGATAGGCTGGGGAGATATTGGTCATAGCAAGGAAGCCATCTTAGGAGATATTTTATCCTTTTTAAGTGTGATCGCTGTTGTTTGTTATTTGTTAATAGGCCAACAGGCTGTAAGAAAAATATCTCATTGGATTTATAGTTTTTGTGTATTTGGCTTTGCCGGTCTTTTTTTAATTTTATTCAACCTGCTTCAGCAAACCCCTTTTATAGGCTATCCGGGTAAAGAGTGGGGAATCTTTTTATTGCTCGCTATTATTCCCACGATGTCTCATGTCATTAATAATTGGCTATTAACCTATGTGAATGCGACAACCATTTCAATGAGTATTCTAGGTGAACCTGTTGGGGCAACGATCCTTGCTGTATGGCTGCTTGGAGAGAAAGTCACACTGCTTCAAATGCTTGGCGGTCTGCTTGTTCTTTTAGGCGTCTTTTTCTTTTTGATGCAGCAGCGTCAAGGTATCGTGATGAAAACAAAAAAATCCGGTTAGCTTCCGGATTTTTTACTCTTTTAAATCGTTTTTTTCAATTACTTTGTTTAATCTTGCCTCGATTTTTTTCAATTCCATTCGTTTTCTTCTGATCATGCGAAACGCGATGACAATGATTGTCACAATAAAGGCAATGAATAGAAGAGAGAACACTTGAAATAGAAGATCTCCCATGTTGAATGCCATATTCTTTCCATTAGACATACGTAAAACCTCCTTTTCTACCTATATATTACCATAATCAATAAAAGATTGAGATTTATCCATAATTTATCTATAATAGGTAAAATATCACTCATTAAAGGAGAACCAATATGAGAACTTTAGTCCTTTTACGAGGTCTCCCAGGCGTAGGTAAATCAACATGGATCAAAGAACAAGGCTTAGAGCCTTACACTTTATCAGCGGATCAAATCCGGCTGTTAACTCAGCCGCCGCAGCTATCAGTCAATGGGAAACTAGACATTTCAAGCAAGCATGACCACAAAGTTTGGTCTTTATTATTCGATCTACTCACAGCCCGTATGGAGCGCGGAGACTTTACTGTGATTGATGCGACGCATATTTCAAGTAAATCGATTTCTCAATATAAGTCTTTAGCGACATCTTATCGTTACAGGGTGTATGTGGTCGATTTCACGCAGGTACCCCTTGAAACAGCTCTTTTGCAAAATCGCTCACGTGAATCTCACAAAGTGGTGCGGGAATCTGTTTTGTATCAAATGAACGAGCGGTTAAAAACAGAAAAGGTCCCGTCATGGGTGACTGTTTTGCAGCCGGAGGATTATCCGCAAGTGATGACTTATCAGCCTCGATCCTTTGATCAATATGAGGCCATTCATGTTTTCGGAGATATTCACGGTTGTTACACCGCACTTACCACCTATTTGCAAGGAGACATCAAAGAAAACGAACTTTATATTTTTGCAGGTGACTTGCTTGATAGAGGAATAGAAAACAAAGAAGTATTAGAATGGATGCTCGCCCATAGAGAATGCCGGAATGTCATCGTCATTGAAGGCAATCATGATCAGCATTTATACCGGTTTGCACATGGTGAAAAAGTTAGTAGCAATATGTTTAATCGTCATACTGTGCCTGAAATCGAAGCAGCAAACTTTGATTTGAAGGAAGTACGAAAGTTTGTTAGAACCTTTCATCAGCTTACTTATTTTACGTACCATGATCAGACATTTCTTGTTACACATGGCGGGCTCGCTCATTTGCCAGAAGAACTTCTGCATGTCTCAACACAGCAGCTCATTCACGGCGTAGGAGAATATTCAGATGATATTGATCACTTATTTGTTCAAAATACGGCTGGGCTGGATATCATCCAAATTCACGGGCATCGCAATTTATACAGACTGCCTATTCACGCAGCGGAAAGGTCTTATAACCTAGAAGGTCAGGTTGAATTTGGGGGGCAGCTGCGGGTGTTGAAAATCACAGCTGACGGGATTGAGACTCATGAAATAGACAATCCAGTCTACAGAGCGTCTGAGAAAAAACAATCGGCTGCTGTTCAGCCAGATATTTCACTGGATGATTTTTTAGCTCATTTAGATCAGCATGAATACGTACAGGAATTAAAACTTCCGCACCATATTTCATCTTTTAATTTTACGAAAAAGGCTTTTAGTGAACGGCACTGGGATGATGTGAATGTGAAGGCAAGAGGTTTGTTTGTCAATATGGTTTCTAAGCAGATTGTGTCTAGAAGCTATAATAAATTTTTTAACATTGATGAGCGTCCGGAGACAAGAATGCAGCATTTAGTGAATCATCTTCAATTCCCTGTCACCGTATATGATAAAGCAAATGGATACTTAGGAACTGTTGGGTATAATGAAATGGAAGATGAATTGGTGTTTACATCCAAATCGTATACATCACATGTGAAACAAAATCAGCATTCTTCATGGGTCGAAGAGCTATTTGAAAAGACCTTCAGTGACGTGCAGGCTGATTACATTAAATCATATGTCCGTGAGCACCATGTATCTCTTGTGTTTGAAGTCATTTTGCCAGAAAAAGATCCACATATTATCACATATGAACAAGATCAACTCATTTTACTTGATATTGTGAAGCGGCAGTTAAGCTATGAAAAAGCACCTTTCGCTGAAGTGAAAAGATTAAGTGAACAGCTTGGAATATCCTGCAAGCAGGAAGTGGCTGTTTTCCATGATTGGACGTCTTTTTATAAATGGTATCAGGCAGTCTCTCATGATAACACAATTAAAGAAGAGGGGTATGTCATTGAGGATGCTCGCGGCTTTATGACCAAACTCAAGCTCCCTTATTATCAATTTTGGAAGCAGATGCGCGGGATGAAGCAGCGTGTTGCAGAGAAGCGTTCCTCGCAAAAATATATGCAGGCTTTGCAGACAGCGGAGCAAGCAAGATTTTATACATGGCTTCTTGAGCAAGAAGCAGATCATGTGAGGAATAGCTCAATTATTGAACTGCGATCACAATTTGAACAAAGCGGTACTGCCCAATTGAATAATGATGAAATAAATGCATAGTCTAACAAAGAGTCTTTTCTAAGGAAAAGGCTTTTTTTGATGCAATTGAAAGGTGGACACTTGCATGCCTGACCATATTGAAGTCATTCTTCGGACGATGTTTGCTTTTGCGATTTTATTTGGAGGAGCACGTCTTTTAGGGAAACAAACCATTGCGCAAATGAATATTTTTGATTTTATAGCAGCCATCAGTTTAGGTTCAATTGCAGCGAACCTGGCGTTTAATACAACGCTCCCGCTTCAGCACACAACGATTTCCTTTGTGTCACTTGTCATGATTATTTATGTGATTTCCCTGCTTGCATTAAGAAGCCGGAAGATGAGAGGGTTGATGGCGGGTAAACCAACACTTGTCATACAAAATGGAAAAATTCTTGAAGGAAATATGAAAGGGATGAGATATACCCTTGATTATTTAAATCAGCAGCTGAGAGAAAAAGACATCTTTGATATTAGCGAAGTTGAATTTGCAATGATTGAAACAGATGGGCATATGTCAGTGAAAAAATACCCTTCGTTTGAAAAAGTCACGCGGAAGGACCTTCATTTATTCATGAAGGCAGAGCGTTACATGCCGATTGAAGTCATCATGGACGGGAAACTCATCCAAAAAAACATACAAGAAAATCAATTAACAGAGCAATGGATAGAAGAAGAGCTTAAAAAAAGGCAGCTGTCCTTAAAGGATATTGTTTATGCTGTCCGTTCAAGTAATGGAAGCTTATATATTGATACATATGACGACCATATTCATTCCCCAATCGATCAGGAATGAATGTGTAGTGCTGATGACACCTGCATGACACACATTTGACAATCTTTATAAGTCCTTTGGATGTCATGTGACTAGGTATCATTTCTCAATTATTATTATTTTCAGAAAATGTAGTGACGGAGTAAAATAAGTATGTTTAAGTATAAATAGATGAAATTAAAATATTAATATAATATGCCACAAGCGGAATGAACGTTCATTCCTATATTTTAAAAGGAGGGGATGAAATGCCAGCAGTGACTGATAAACAAGAACAGATTATGAAAGCTTCGCTGGAACTATTTATTGAACGAGGCTTTGATGGCACCACAATGCCGATGATTTCAAAAAGAGCAAACGTCGGAGCGGGCACCATTTACCGTTATTTTGACAGCAAGGAGGCACTCGTCAATATTTTGTACCAGCGCAGCCTCTCGGCATTTATCGAAAAAATGAACACAAACAGTCCAGATCCAAAGTTAAGTATTCGGGCGTACTTTAAGCATGTATTTTATTGCTTGGTTTTGTTTACAAAGGAGAATCCAAGCGGGCTGTATTTCTTAGAGATTGATAAACGGTCCCATTACTTAGACGAGACGAGCAAAGAGAAAATGCAGCATTTGTTACATGAGCTATTCCTTATCTTTGAAGAAGGGAAAAAGGATGGGATTCACCCAAACCTCTCAGGCAGAACCATTTTATCTATTGTATTTGGTGCTTTTGTGCAGCTGCATAAACAAATTCTTGCAGAAGAAATAGAGCCAACGATTGAATTTTTGGAGGAAATTGAGCAATGTTTATGGCGCGCCATCAGCGTTGCATCTTAAAAGAAATAAAGGGAGTGGGCATATGAAGCAAACATCAATCATTCCAAAACCAAAAACATACGGACCTTTTAAAAATATTCCCCATATAAAAAAAGGAGAGCTTTCTCAAACCTTTTGGCGGCTGGCAGATGAATTAGGACCGATCTTTCAGTTTGAATTTTCAAATGCAACAAGTATTTTTGTTTCCAGCCATGAACTTGTCAAAGAAGTATGTGACGAGAGCCGTTTTGATAAATATATTGGTACTAGTCTGAGTAAAGTTAGAGCATTTTCAGGGGATGGACTATTTACAAGCTGGACAGAAGAACCGAACTGGAGAAAGGCTCATCAAATTTTGATGCCTGCATTCAGCCAGCAGGCCATGAAGGGCTATCATGAAATGATGCTCGATATTGCCACACAGCTTGTGCAAAAATGGCAAAGAACAGGCCGTGATGAAGAAATTGAAGTAGCTGAGGATATGACAAAGCTGACTTTAGATACAATAGGCCTTTGCGGTTTTGATTTTCGCTTTAACAGCTTTTATAAAGAAAATCAGCATCCGTTCATCGACAGCATGCTGAAAGGTTTAAATGAAGCAATGGAGCAGTCGAGCCGATTGCCAATTGCAGATAAACTGATGATCAAAAGAAGAAAAGAATTTGACCAGCATGTCGATTTTATGAAGAAATTAGTAGATGACATTATTCAGGAACGAAGAAAACAAGATAAAACGGGCGATGATTTACTGTCTCTTATGCTGCATGCAGAGGACCCTGAAACAGGTGAACGTTTATCCGATGAAAATATCCGTTATCAAATCATCACCTTCTTAATTGCAGGGCACGAAACAACAAGCGGACTGCTATCATTTGCAATTTATTTCTTACTAAAGAATCCAGAGAAATTAAAGAAAGCCGTCCAGGAAGCAGATGAGGTGCTGCAGGGCGGGCTTCCGGCATTTAAACAGGTGCAAAAGCTAAGCTACACTCGTATGGTGTTAAATGAAGCTCTCCGCCTTTGGCCAACAGCGCCTACGTTCTCTCTTTATGCGAAAGAGGACACAGTAATCGGGGGGAAATATCCGATTCAAAAGAATCAAAGTGTCTCTGTTCTTCTCCCTAAATTACACCGTGATCCAGCGGTATGGGGCGAGGATGCTGAAGAATTTAAACCAGAGCGGTTTACACATCCTGAGAAAATCCCGCAGCATGCCTACAAACCTTTTGGGAATGGACAGCGAGCATGTATCGGTATGCAGTTCGCCCTGCATGAAGCTACGATGGTTCTCGCGATGGTCCTGCACAATTTAGAGTTAATTGATCACACATCTTATGAGCTTGATTTAAAAGAATCTCTCACAATTAAACCTAACGATTTTAAAATCAAAGTGCGGCCAAGGAAGCAGCAATTCTTTATGGCACCACCGAAGGAAGAACCGAAGAAAAGCACTAAATCTAGTGAATCAAAAGTGGCGAGTCATGGTACACCACTGTTAGTTTTATATGGCTCAAACCTTGGCACAGCAAAGCAAATAGCGAACGAATTGGCTGAAGACGGGAAAGCAAAAGGGTTTGATGTGACCACTGCGCCGCTTGATGACTTTACACGCCAATTGCCAGATACAGGTGCTGTCCTCATCGTGACCGCTTCATACAACGGACATCCACCTGACAATGCGAAGCAATTCGTGGATTGGCTGGCGCAGGATGAGGAGCAGGATTTATCAAACGTGATATTTGCGGTCTTTGGATGCGGAGATCGAAATTGGGCGAGTACGTACCAGCGGATCCCCCGTCTGATTGATGAAGCTCTAGAAAGAAAAGGAGCCAAACGTGTAGCTGATTTAGGAGAAGGTGATGCAGGCGGTGATATGGATGAGGATAAAGAAATCTTCCAGAAAACAGTCTTCGAACAGCTTGCAAAAGAATTTAAGCTCACCTTCCAAGAAAAGGGGAAGGAAAAACCAAACCTATCAGTTTCTTATACTAATGAGCTAGTGGAACGTCCTGTAGCTAAAATATATGATGCCTTTTCAGCTGTTGTATTGAAAAATGAAGAATTACAATCAGAAACAAGCACGCGGCAGACAAGACATATTGAACTGAAATTGCCTGCTGACAAAGCATACAAAGAAGGGGATCATATCGGGATTGTGCCGAAAAATAGTGATGCACTCGTTCAACGTGTGACCCGCCGCTTTAAACTAGATCCAGAGCAGCGCATTAAGCTTTCATCTGATAAAGAGGCAAGTCATTTACCATTAGATCAGCCGATTCCAATCAAAGAATTACTCGCCTCGCATGTTGAGCTTCAAGAGCCTGCGACACGTACACAGCTAAGAGAGCTTGCAGCACATACGGTATGTCCGCCTCACCGCGTGGAACTTGAACAAATGGCTGGTGAAGCATATCAAGAAGCCATCTTAAAGAAACGAGTAACCATGCTGGATTTATTAGATCAATATGAAGCGTGTGAGCTGCCGTTTGTGCACTTTTTGGCGCTTTTACCAGGTTTGAAGCCACGTTATTATTCGATTTCTAGCTCGCCAAAGGTAGATGAAGAAAAAGTCAGTATCACAGTGGCAGTTGTCAAAGGTATAGCATGGAGCGGCAGCGGAGAATATGCCGGAGTCGCATCAACCTATTTATGTGGTCTGAAAGAAGGGGAAGAAGTAGCCTGCTTCCTGCATGAAGCGCAAGACGGATTCCAGCTGCCCCCTTCCTCAGACATACCGATGATTATGATTGGACCAGGTACAGGAATCGCTCCATTTAGAGGATTTGTTCAGGCAAGAGAAGTGTGGCAGAAGGAAGGGAAGCAGCTAGGCGAAGCCCACCTATATTTTGGCTGCCGTCACCCTCAGGAAGATGATCTGTATTTTGATGAAATGCAGCTTGCAGCGCAAAACGGAGTTGTCCATATCCATCGAGCTTATTCTCGTTACGATGAGCAAAAAGTATATGTCCAGCATTTGTTGAAAGAAGACGGCGGCATGCTGATCGAATTGCTTGATCAAGGTGCTTACCTGTACGTGTGCGGAGACGGAAAAGTCATGGCTCCAGATGTAGAGGCTACACTGATCGATCTCTATCAAAACGAGAAACAATGCTCGAAGGAAACAGCTGAAAATTGGCTGAAAGCCCTCGCAAATGACAATAGATATGTAAAAGATGTGTGGAGCTGACAAAGAGGAAAGACCGCCTATTAGGCGGTTTTTTCTGTTCTCATAGAAAGAGATCGATAGAATGAAGGTTGGGAAGATACAAAACACCTAATTTGGAAATGAAATATTTTGTAAAAAATAAGAATATTCTCTCATTTACTCCAATATGAAACAATCGTATGATTTTTGATATAGGACATAAAGGAGGAATATAATGAAAAAGGTGAAAATGTTACTCCCTTCTCTTCTCGTTTTTGGTGCTTTAAGTGTGCCTAGTTTTGCCCTTGCCGCATCGGATTCAGTACTAACGTCTGATTATGACATGGTGACTTCTGATGGTAAAGTGATTTCTTCAAGTGATTTCCACAATGATACGAAAGCCCCCTCATCCTTTGACAAAGTGGATGATCTTTCTTCTACTGTTGGCGAAAAAGTAAAACCACTATCAAAATATTTAAAAGATTTTCAAACGAAAGTCGTCATTGGAGACGATGGTAGAACCAAAGTAGCAAATACAAGAGTGGCACCATACAATTCGATTGCTTATATTACATTTGGCGGCTCAAGCTGTACGGGAACACTCATTGCTCCTAACAAAATTTTGACAAACGGACACTGTGTGTACAATACGGCATCGAGAAGCTATAGTGAGAAAGGGACTGTATATCCTGGTATGAATGATAGTACTGCGGTGAACGGTTCAGCAAAAATGACTGAGTTCTATGTGCCAAGCGGGTATATTAATACTGGTGCAAGCCAATATGACTTTGCCGTGATTAAAACCGATACGAATATTGGCAATACGGTCGGCTACCGATCCATCCGCCAGGTGACAAACTTGACTGGGACAACCATTAAAATCTCAGGATATCCTGGTGATAAAATGAGATCGACTGGCAAGGTGTCACAATGGGAGATGTCGGGTCCTGTGACGAGAGAAGATACGAATCTAGCATACTATACGATTGATACATTCAGCGGAAATTCAGGTTCTGCCATGCTGGATCAGAACCAGCAAATCGTTGGAGTTCATAACGCTGGGTATTCAAACGGAACGATAAATGGCGGGCCGAAAGCGACAGCTGCCTTTGTTGAGTTTATAAACTATGCGAAAGCGCAATAAAAAATAGAGCTTGTTTCCTTCATAGGGGACAAGCTTTTTTGTATGAATCGATTTGATAGGATTCATATTTCTAACCTGAGAGATTTGAGATTGAGAGCCTCATCATTTTTTTCTCATGTCATCTGCGCACCACTCATACATTAAAATGACACATTTCCTTTAAGTCAAGATGATGCTGAAGATGGATGAGGAGGTCACACGCTTTTGAAGATGAAAAGAGGCTGGATCGCTGCTGTCGCCTTATGTTTTGTGATATGGATGGGCACGTTGTTTGGCGGATTTGGAGAGAAGCAGGCAGCAAAAGGGGCTGATCGATATGATCATGTCGTTCAATTTCCAAAGGAAAGGTACCCTGAAACAGGCAGTCATATTCAAGAAGCCATTCGAAAAGGGCATTCAGATGTGTGTACCATTGACCGAAATGGAGCAGATGCCCGCAGGCAAGAATCATTAAAAGGAATTCCGACAAAACCTGGCTTTGACCGGGATGAATGGCCAATGGCGGTTTGTCTTGAGGGAGGAAAAGGCGCAAGCGTTCAATATGTCAGTCCATCTGATAATAGGGGGGCAGGCTCATGGGTCGGGCATCAAATCAGCGGGTTTCCTGATGGGAAAAGAATATTATTCATTGTGAAATAAATCGGAAAGAGTCTCCCTTGAGTGGGGGGCTCTTTTGTTTATCATCAGAGCCTATTCGAGCTAGCAGGGTCAAAAGATTCAGTGGTACAATCAATCTATAAGGTACAAAGACTGACAAGAAGAAAATGTGAAGGGACATTTGCTTATGGATAAGAACCGTGCATTATACGATTTTTTTATGCAGCATGCAGAGAAGCTGACTGAAACATGGTATGAATCAATTGAGGACGATGATCCAGAATCCATATATCGTTCAACAGATTCCAGCATCATAGCAGAGCTAAAACGGCAGAATCAAGATTATTACCAGCATTTTATACGAGCTATTATTGAAGATAAGACGTATTTACATACTGAATTTAAAAAATGGTCTGAGGATTTAGCCAGTGACCCAAAGCATTTAAATACACCATTAGATTATGTCGTGAGAGAATACATGTCCAATCAAAGAGTGGTTCTGCATTACTTAAAAGAATTTATCAAACAGCGTCAAGATGAAATTGATATTGACCGCATCTTTTATTGGTATGATTTAATTTCCGAAGCGTTTAATATTTCAATCCATGTGTTTATCCAGCAATATGTGAAAAATACAACCGAAAAACTCGTGGCTCAAAGAGATATGATTTACGAATTGAGCTCGCCGGTAATTGTCCTAAAAAGCCAGATTGCGTTATTGCCTTTAGTAGGTGACATTGACACAGCGAGAGCAAAGATTATTTTAGAAAATACGCTAAATCAGTGCTCGCAAAAAGGTGTTCAGCATTTATGTATTGATCTATCGGGTGTGGTCATAATTGATACAATGGTGGCTCATCAAATCTTTGATCTTGTCACGTCACTTCGGTTAATTGGAGTAGAGACGACCATTTCAGGGATTAGACCAGAAATTGCCCAAACAGCAGTGCAGCTTGGGCTTCCTTTTAATGAATTTCGCACGGCATCATCACTTGCTCACGCGCTGGACCGAATGACTGAATTTTCTTCAATATAAAAACCAGGCCGATGAAAGGCCTGGTTTTTTATTTAGATGACAGCGTCAATTTGTGTGACTTTCCAATTTTTTTGTACTTTTTCGTACGTAACAGTTCGTTTTACTTTGCGTCCATCAAGTGTAGGGACAGTAAATTCATATGTGCGGACCGTTTGTTTTTTAGAAACAAGTTTAGGTTTGGCTTTTTCCCAATTGAGCATGTTGTCTCCATCACCGACTGGAACAGCCATTTTGCCTTTATGAACAATGAACTGATAATCTTTTAAACCATGTTTGATGGCATCTGGAGTGAAAACTTGAGATAGGTAGCTGTTTAATTTTTTCTTTGTATCAAATGTTTTAGAAAGATAGTTGTACGTCATATCTTTATAGGTAAATGATTTTAATTTGACATTAGAATGGTCTTTAATTTTGTAGCCTGACATTGCACTCCAAAAATGTTCTCTTGCATCAAGGGCAATATGTAACGCTTCTTTATTTGTTAAAGCGGCTGATTTCTTGGAAGCGGCCAATGTTGTTGTTTGTAATGAGATCATAAGCATAATAGCAGTTAATAAAACAAATAATTTTTTCAAGGCGATTGCCTCCTTTTCTCAATGAAAACTTCTTATGTTACAAATGTTACAATAATTACAGTGATATTACAAGTATTAAATCTAAATGTTTTTTTATTTCTTTTGTTTCTAATTATATAACGTTTGAGGGAGACAAAAAGTTTTCATTTTTTTATTTTTCTTCTTAATCATTATTTAACCGTTCTAAAGAAGAACGAAACGTCTTTTGGAAAAATTTCTATTTAGACGTTTAACACTCTTTTTTATTTAAGACATATACTGTCGTGATGAATGTCTAAAGAAAGTGGTGTTTAATATGTATCATCCGTATGAAGGTATGGGGAATGGTTACTCATATGATAGGCAGATGCAGGGATTGCCATCGATTTCTATTCCTCAAATTGGAGGTTTTCCTGGGTTTCCGATTGGAGGAGGTACTTGGCCAGGTCAAGGGTCAGGCGGACAATCGGCACCGCCAGCACCGCCGCAGCATATGATTTCGCAGTATCAGCAAGCACTCTCTCAGCCTCAAAGTATGCAGTCATTTCTATTTGGGCATGGTGCAGGGGGAGGCCATCAAGCTGTACAATTTGCAGCGGGATGTAATAGAAGATGGACGATTGTGCTTTTGAGAAACGGCCAAGTATTTTTAATGTTCGTTCTTTCCTCACAGCCTTTTGGCCGAACAACTGGCTTTATATGGCCGAACTTTACATTTGGTTCCTTCCCAAGCTCAAGTATTCTTGCCTATTCTTGTGCATAAGAAAAAGCCGGTTTTCATCAGCAGCTGATGAAATACCGGCTTTTTTTAATGAATATTTCGAAATACGCCAATCACTTTACCTAGTATACTCACATTCTGTAAAATAATCGGTTCCATTGATGGATTCTCTGGCTGTAATCTAAAGTGTGTATTTTCTTTATAGAAACGTTTCACTGTCGCTTCATCTTCCTCTGTCATGGCGACCACAATATCTCCATTGTTAGCGGTGCTTTGCTGGCGCACAATGACATAGTCCTTGTCCAAAATACCTGCATCAATCATACTTTCTCCCATAATTTCAAGCATAAACACTTGTTCGTCTGGTGCTGCAAAAGTCTCTGGAAGAGGGAAGTATTCTTCTACATTCTCAACAGCTGTGATAGGAAGGCCGGCGGTTACTTTTCCGATGACTGGAACGTTCATTACAGCACTCTTTGGAATATTCATTTCCTCTTCATCTAGTACTTCGATCGCTCTAGGTTTTGTCGGGTCTCTTCTTATTAAGCCCTTTGTTTCTAGTCTAGCTAAATGTCCATGGACCGTTGAACTGGATGCTAGACCGACAGCTTCTCCAATTTCACGGACGGATGGGGGATAACCCTTGCTTTTTACTTCATCTTTGATGAATTTCAGGATATCGAGTTGTCTTTTTGATAGCTTCGTCATCTTTTGCACCTCAAAACGTCAATTTTAAAGAAATTATAGCATGTTTTTCCTAACAGTACAAACATAGGTTCGAAAAAACGTTTGACAGAAACGTTTGTTCGTATTTATAATGAGAGACAGAAAGAACGAACACACATTCTATTAGGAGAGATGACATTATGAGGTTAAAAGAATCTATTATTTTTATTGGGGTATTCTCATTCATCGTTGGCATATTTCTCTCACTTATTGCAGTCACAAGCCATAATGATTCAAATCAATATGTTAAAATAGAGGTTCAATCAGGAGATACTCTGTGGGGGTTAGCTGATCAAGTAAATGACAGCAAATCAATCGACAAAAATGCATTTATTGACTGGGTAACAGAACACAATGATCTTGCTTCAACAGAAATCCAGCCTGGAGACATTCTTGTCATACCCGTGAAAAAAGAGCATCCAGTCGTATATCAGCTTGCAACAGTACAGTAGAAAGGTCGATTGAAGACATGAACGCAATCATTTATGCGAGAGTAAGCACTGTGAAAGAAGAGCAGGAAACCTCGCTGAAAAGACAAGAAGAAGAACTGCTGGCTTTAGCTGCCATGCACAAGATGAATGTGGTCAAAGTCATCAAAGAAAAAGCAAGTGGATATGAGCTAGATCGTGATGGCGTGTTTGAAATGCTTGCTGCACTGAAGGAAGAGTCGATCGATGCCGTTCTTATCCAAGATGAAACACGTCTTGGAAGAGGACAAGCAAAAATTGCGCTTCTTCATTGTCTATTTAAAGAGAAGGTAAAGGTATACAGCGTGTTTCATAGAGGAGAGCTTGAGCTTTCAGAAGCAGATGAAATGGTCATTGAGATTGTAGGAGTCGTCGAAGAATACCAACGGAAAATTCATAACCTGAAAATCAAGCGGGGAATGAAAAGGGCAGTTGAGCGCGGATATCAGCCTGAACTGAATTTAAGGCAGCAGGACCATGCACCTGGCCGTGAGCGTATTGAAGTGCCGATTTCAGAAATTGTTCGATTAAGAAAAAACAATATGACATTCGCCGAAATTGCCGTAACTCTTCAGGCATTAGGTTTTGACATTTCAAAAGCAACGGTGCATAGAAGGTATCAAGAATATGAAAAAGACCTTACCACCTAAAGCGTGATTTGTTGTCAAAATGATTGATATTTAGTAGTATGTAGAGAAAATGCTTTAAAGGAGTTTGTCATGATTTCTAAAGAACAGCTTGCAAGAATAAATGAGCTTTCAAAAAAGTCGAAAGAGACCGGTTTATCAGACGCTGAAAAAACAGAACAAAAGCAGTTGAGAGAAGAGTATTTGAAAGCTTTTCGTTCTTCTATGAAAAATACACTTAAAACCGTCAAAATCGTTGATCCTGAAGGAAACGATGTCACACCAGAAAAATTAAAAAGAGAAAAAGATCAGAACCTTCATTAAGGCTTTGATTTCTTGAATTTTGAAAAGATGGGAAGATTATTCTCGTCTTTTTTCATATTTGCATAACTTTTTAGGTGATCGATAAACTAAATGTGACAAAATCCTTCTTTTTCAGCGTGAAATAGTTGTGAAAAAAGGACAGTAGATTTATGATAATGGTGTACACAAGATACGGAAGGGGATTTATATGGAAACGATTGAATTGAAATCTATTGCAACAATACGTACTCTCTCCATAGACGCAATTGAAAAAGCGAATTCCGGTCACCCTGGAATGCCGATGGGTGCTGCACCAATGGCGTACGCTTTATGGACGAATCACTTAAACGTAAGTCCGCAAAATCCAAATTGGTTTAACAGAGACCGCTTTGTTTTATCTGCGGGACATGGTTCTATGCTTCTATACAGCATGCTTCATTTAAGCGGATACAATCTGAGCATCGATGATCTAAAACAATTCCGCCAATGGGGAAGCAAAACACCTGGACATCCTGAATTTGGACACACAGAAGGCGTAGATGCCACAACAGGTCCTTTAGGCCAGGGAATTGCTATGGCAGTAGGGATGGCACTTGCAGAAAGACATCTTGCGGAAACGTATAACAAAGACAACTTTCAGGTTGTAGATCACTATACATACAGCATTTGCGGAGATGGAGACTTAATGGAGGGGATTTCCTCTGAAGCTGCTTCACTTGCTGGTCATTTAGGCTTAGGCCGTTTAATCGTTCTTTACGATTCAAATGACATTTCTTTAGATGGCGACTTAGATCGTTCATTCTCTGAAAATGTGAAGAATCGTTTTGAAGCGATGAACTGGGAAGTTCTTTACGTGAAAGACGGTAACAACATCGAAGAAGTAACAGCTGCTATTGAAAAGGCGAAACAAAGCACAGATAGACCTACATTAATCGAAGTGAAGACAACGATCGGTTTCGGATCGCCAAACCGTGCGGGAACGTCTGGTGTGCATGGTGCACCGCTTGGCAGCGAGGAAGCAAAGCTTACGAAGGATGCTTACTCTTGGACGTTTGAAGAAGATTTCCATGTACCTTCTGAAGTGTACGATCATTTCAAAGAAGCTGTCAAAGACGCTGGACAGAAAAAAGAAGCAGCTTGGAATGAGCTGTTTGCGCAATACGAAAAAGAATATCCAGAGCTGGCAGCACAGCTGAAGCTTGCGATTGAAGGAGAGCTTCCTGAGAATTGGGATCAAGAGGTTCCAGTTTATGAAGCAGGTTCAAGCCTTGCCTCCCGCGCATCTTCAGGTGAAGTGTTAAATGGCATTGCGAAGCAAGTACCTTTCTTTATTGGCGGATCTGCTGACCTTGCTGGATCAAATAAAACAACGATTAAAAACACGGATGATTTCGGAAAAAATAATTATGCCGGCAAAAACATTTGGTTCGGTGTCAGAGAATTTGCAATGGGTGCGGCGCTCAATGGTATGGCACTTCACGGCGGTCTTCGTGTATTCGGCGGAACATTCTTTGTTTTCTCAGATTACTTAAGACCAGCGATTCGTCTTGCTGCCTTAATGGGACTTCCAGTCACTTACGTCTTTACTCATGATAGTATTGCTGTTGGTGAAGATGGTCCAACACATGAACCGGTTGAACAGCTTGCTTCACTGCGTGCGATGCCTAACCTTTCCGTTATTCGCCCAGCAGATGGAAATGAAACAGCTGCAGCGTGGAAACTAGCTGTATCTTCAACGGATAAACCGACTGCACTAGTTCTTACTCGTCAAAACCTTCCAACGATTGACCAGGCACCAGAGAAGGCATATGAGGGAGTAGAAAAGGGTGGATACGTTGTGGTTGAAGCAGCTGATGCACAGCCAGAAGCACTTCTACTCGCTTCAGGATCTGAGGTTGGTTTAGCCATTGAAGCGCAAAAGGCACTTGAAAAAGAGGGCATCCGCGCATCTGTTGTCAGCCTTCCTGCATGGGATCGCTTCGATCAGCAGTCAGACGAATACAAAGAATCCGTTCTTCCTAAAGCAGTACGTGCACGTATTGCAATTGAAATGGGTGCTTCACTTGGCTGGGAGCGTTACACTGGTCTTGATGGTGACGTGATTGCAATTGATAAATTTGGCGCTTCTGCACCAGGTGAAACCATTATCGAGAAATACGGATTTACTGTCAGCAATGTAGTCAGCCGTGTGAAAGCGAAGCTGAATAAATAAACGAACTCCAAGCATCATGCTTTTTTGCTAGCTGTTTGCAGAGCATTTTCATCCGCTCTGCAAACTTTTTTCTTTTTTCTTGTTTTTTTGACAAAACTAGTTTCTTCTTGCTTCATATATAGACAATTCTTTCTTTCACATTTTTGTATAATACAAGCAATAAACGAGATTGACGAAATGTGAAAGGAAGGGATAGACATGGAACGCCATTATTATATTTATTGGATTGAGGATGAATTTGCACATCACTATTTTGGCAGAGAATCGATTTTGTTTCATTTGTTTGAGTCGTTACACTGGACGAATCGCACCGACGATGAGTTAGTTATGCTTGTGAAGCAAGTGGATTATGTGACGAAACGAATCCCTGCTTTTCATATGCACCAGCGTCTCATGAATAACTTAACGAACATTCACTATACACAAATAGGCTCGATTTACAGCGCTTCCTTACCAGATGGAAAAGGAACCGCAGCATTTATTATAAAAGACCGGTATATCCAAATGTCTGCCACTGGCAGTTATGAGGCAGAAGCGGTGTTTTTTGAAGTGCTGAGAAAAATCAGCCCTTGTTTTCTTGCGATGGACTTTAGTTCAAAGAAGCACGGGTGGCTTAATCCAGTAAAAGTGAGGAATTTTGTTTAAAAAAATAAAATTGAACGTGAAATGTTGTATAATAGCCTTTTGTTTAGTACACTTTATACGAGACAACATGAAGGAGGAAGAATTATGGATTTATGGGTTGTCATCCTTGTAGGCGTTGTTGCACTGCTTGCAGGAGTTGCACTCGGATTCTTTATTGCTCGTAAGTATATGATGAGCTATTTGAAAAAGAATCCACCGATTAATGAACAAATGCTTCGAATGATGATGATGCAAATGGGCATGAAACCGTCCCAGAAGAAAATCAATCAAATGATGAAAGCCATGAACAACCAAGCGAAATAATACGTACGATATTATGATCATAGATGGAACATGGTTATAAAGGATGGACAAGCGTTGTCCTTTCTTTATTCAATTCACCTTCATCAGACGCTTAAAACCACTGTACTTGCATGAATGAAGCAGGGAAAGTGGTTTTTATTATGGCGTCAAGCAGCATGTGAAAAAACAAAAAACCCCTATCTCAGAGGTTTTTGTTTCGTTTATGGTCACACATATCAACTGTTCTAAAAATGGTGCGGCATGATTGATATCATGAAGTATGATTAGTTGGCTGAGTTTGAGTGTAAGTGTCGTTGATATTGTAAGAGGAGATGATCTAGCTGCTGGCTATGTTCGATGGTCACTGTTGATGTCATCCCATTATGCAAGACAACTTTCATCAGCTCTTCTCTTTTTTCTTCAATTTGAGTTAATAATGATGTTTTTACCAAAGTCATGTTCCTTTCATGCAAATCTTGATAAAAAGAATCGATTCTATTATATCCATTTTAAGGTTTATTTTCAAATTTAAAGGATTCATTTATCTTGATGTCAAATTAAATTATATAAGGTTTTAAGAGAATAGACCATCTTTATTGAGGTGATGTAAAAAAAATGAAATGATTTTGTCATCTCTTATTGTATATTGTAAGAAGGGGGTGTTCTTTTGACAGATTTGAATTACTTTTTAGCATTTGGAGCAGGATTTCTTTCTTTTATTTCACCTTGCTGTCTGCCGCTTTATCCAGCGTTTTTATCGTATATTACGGGCGTTAGTATAGATGAAGTGAAATCTGAGAAGGTGATGCTGAGAAGAAGAAGTCTGCTTCACACATTATTCTTTTTAGTTGGGTTCTCTATTATATTTATTGCGATAGGCTTTGGGACATCGTTTGTCGGGAAGTTTTTTAATGATTATCATCAAGCGATTCGTCAAATTGGAGCCATCCTTATTATTTTCTTTGGTTTTATGACTCTTGGCGTATTTAAGCCCTCTTTCCTCATGGGCGAAAAGAGAATACAGCTCAAAAATCGTCCTGCTGGTTTTTTTGGATCCATTCTCATCGGAATGGGCTTTGCCGCTGGATGGACACCTTGTACTGGACCTATTTTATCCGCTGTCATCACACTGGCAAGTAACAATCCTGAGTCGGCGGTCATGTATATGATTGCGTATATATTGGGATTTGCCGTCCCGTTTTTTATTCTCTCCTTTTTCATTACGAAAATGGGGTGGATCAAAAAGCGTCAGCAGCTAATCATGCGAATTGGCGGAATCATTATGATTGTGGTAGGGATTTTGCTGTTCTTTGATCTTCTCACATGGATTATCATCATGTTCTCATCATTGTTTGGCGGCTTTACAGGCTTTTGAAATCGGTTTCTACAGTCGCGGCGAATGGTTTTTTTTCGTCAATTGGAGTATATTATACATAGGCTGACCTTAAAGAATAAAGGAATGATTTGATATGATGATCTTAATCTCTTCTATAATTGCGGTATGTATGGCGGTAGCCGTCATGTTTATTCGCATTAAGTCATCTGCAAAACCTGCAACGGCGAAAAAAATTATTTTACCTCCTATTTTCATGAGCACTGGCGCACTGATGTTTTTTGTTCCTATGTTTCGGGTAACTGGAGCTGAATTTCTAGAAGCGATCACAGTGGGGATGTTTTTCTCCATATTTTTAATCAAAACATCGAAGTTTGAAATCAGGGGCAATGACATCTACTTAAAACGGTCAAAAGCATTCGTGTTCATTCTCATTGGACTTCTTGTCCTTCGTATCGGGATGAAGACCATCCTAAGTTCTTCTATTGATTATGGTTCATTAAGTGGGATGTTTTGGATTCTTGCCTTTGGCATGATCGTGCCTTGGCGGGTTGCCATGTATTTGTCGTTTAGAAAGCTGTCTAAACAATTAGATCCGCAGCAGATTCAAATGAATTAAACCTCCTTTTAATAAAGGAGGTTATTTTAATAACGATTCATATGGCGAGTGATCAATGTTTTTTTCTTGAAGGCGCTTCAATAAAAACTTATGATCCCGCTTTGGTGTAGCCATAATGTAGCCGCGAATGATTAAGTCTAAATTAATGCTGGCAGCCTGTTCTTTTAATGCCAACTCACCAATTTTACCTGCAATTTTTTCTTTGGCAACATCTCTAAACAGCTCTGGAACAGGTAATACGAGTTCATTTAACAGCTGTTTGTCCTCATCCCGCCATAGGTGAAGGCTCTTTTGAATATATTCATCCTGCCAATCAAGCTCTGATTTCCCATCTTCCTTTGGCAATCGTTTTAAAAATTTGCGAAACATAAAAAAGCCACCGATTGCGAGTAATCCGATCATCACTGTACCCCAAAATAAAATGAACCACAAAAACCAGCCGCTTAACATGTTCTCACTCCTTATACCCCTTATCTCTCTATTTTATATTACATGAAGAGAGGATAGAAGAAAATAACAAAAATGTATGTCTATTATCTCTATAAACGCCCTTTTTCATTAATAGCCGCCCATTTACTAGAATGACCCAAACCGATTAGTAGAAATAGAATACATTATCATATAGCGACTCTACTATTTGGCCATGGTGGTTCGCAAAAGGTATGGACTTGAAACGAACGGGAAGAGAGCCCACCTATATGAAGGTGGGCTCTTAATGTTTGAAGTGCGGGATTTGAAAGGAAAATGCACCGCTTGGATGGTCGGAACATTTTTTAATTTTTATCGATATGATTTGGTTTTCATAATCTGTTGCAATGTCTTTGTCGTTTAAATAAAAAGGAAGCATCACGCTTTTTTCAATTGGCTGTTCGCCTTCACCTTTTGGCTTTTGTACTGTGTAAGTCAACGTCAGCTCATGTCCAGCAAAGGTCAGCTTTACATCAGTGATCGATAAGGTGGAGACATCGATTTCAATAATATAATCACGGCTTGTTTCATAAAGATCAATTGGGAGGTGTTCATCATACCAGGCAAATGGATCATCCATTAAAACATTGAGCCAATCATCTATTTCAAGGAAATCAGAGGAATTCGATTGCTTTTCATTCTCCATAAACACTCCTCCATCACATCTCATAATAAATCATATGATGAAAATGGAAATGTGTGAAAGACCTAAAACATCCCGTGTGGTCACGGGATGAGAGGGGAATGATTACATATCATGATGAGAATTGTGCTTTTGTCTTGTATGGTTGCGGTTTTTCACTTTTTTACTGCCTGATAACGGCTCAGGCTGACCGCCTTGATGCTCCTTAGGAGAGTTTTGACGGATGTCTTTCCCTGTGTTTTTATTCGTCATGATGTTTGGCTCCTTCTTATTGATTCTTTTTGCGTTTTTTATTGTTTTGTCTTTGTTCTTCTGTTAAAACGAGTTGATCATCTTCCGTATAGCCTGCGCCATTACCTTGGCTTTTGGCTGCGTTCATGCCGTCAATGACATGATTTGCTTTGCGTTTTGTCATGTTCTTTCACCTCATTTATAGTATGAACCCGATGCGCTTCGTTTATGAAGAGTAATCATTTCCTAATGATAAGTTAAACTTATTGAATTTAATAAAAGCATTGTTATTTACTTATGTATGAATTTGTTTTAAGATGAAATTGTGAGAAAATTGTGGTGAAATACGACGATTTTTCTGAGAATTGAAATTGATCTTGATCATCAAAAGGGGGATTTTGGACATGTCGAAACAGCAGCAAGTCGCTAAACAAGACGCTTTTCAATCTAGAAAAACGTTTTCGACAAATGGGAAAACGTATCACTATTATTCGTTAGAAGCACTAGAGAAACAAGGAATCGGAAATGTTTCTAAGCTGCCTTATTCCATTAAGGTACTTTTAGAATCAGTGCTTCGCCAAGTAGACGGTAGAGTGATCAAGAAGGAACACGTTGAAAACTTGGCAAAATGGGGAACTGCCGAGGTAAAAGAAATTGATGTTCCATTTAAACCTTCTCGTGTTATTTTACAAGACTTCACCGGTGTACCAGCCGTCGTTGACCTTGCTTCTTTAAGAAAAGCAATGGCAGATGTAGGCGGGGATCCGGATAAAATCAACCCTGAAATTCCAGTTGACCTTGTTATTGACCACTCAGTACAGGTTGATAAAGCTGGAACTGAAGATGCATTAAACATTAACATGGATTTAGAATTTGAACGTAACGCAGAGCGTTATAATTTCCTTAGCTGGGCAAAGAAAGCGTTTAACAACTACCAAGCTGTTCCGCCCGCAACAGGAATTGTTCACCAAGTGAACTTAGAGTATCTTGCAAGTGTTGTTCATGCGATTGAAGAAGATGGCGAGATTATCACTTACCCAGATACATTAGTTGGAACTGACTCTCATACAACGATGATTAACGGTATCGGTGTACTTGGATGGGGCGTTGGCGGTATCGAAGCGGAAGCTGGTATGCTTGGTCAGCCTTCATACTTCCCAGTACCAGAAGTGATTGGTGCTAAATTAGTTGGAGAGCTTCCAAACGGAACGACTGCAACTGACCTTGCATTAAAAGTCACACAAGTCCTTCGTGAAAAAGGCGTAGTGAACAAGTTCGTTGAGTTCTTCGGACCTGGTGTTGCTCAATTGCCATTAGCAGATCGTGCAACAATTGCGAACATGGCGCCAGAATACGGTGCTACTTGTGGATTCTTCCCAGTAGATGAAGAAGCGCTTGCTTACCTTCGCCTTACTGGACGTGATGAAGAGCAAATTAATATCGTTGAAGAATATTCTCGTGCAAATGGCTTATTCTATACGCCAGATGCAGAAGAACCAATTTTTACTGATGTTGTGGAAATTGATCTTTCTAAAATTGAGTCAAACTTATCTGGTCCTAAACGTCCACAAGATTTGATTCCACTTTCTCAAATGAAAGAGACGTTCCATAAACACATCGAAAGCCCAGCTGGTAACCAAGGGTTTGGCTTAGATAAATCAGAGCTTGATAAACAAATCGAATTTGATCTTGCAAACGGTGAAAAAGCCGTGATGAAGACAGGTGCGATTGCGATTGCAGCGATTACGAGCTGTACGAATACATCGAACCCATACGTGTTAATCGGAGCAGGTCTTGTTGCGAAGAAAGCTAGTGAGCTCGGTATGAAAGTGCCAAACTACGTGAAAACGTCACTAGCGCCAGGTTCTAAAGTTGTAACAGGATACCTTGTGAATTCAGGACTTCTTCCATATTTAAGAGACCTCGGATTTAACATTGTAGGTTATGGCTGTACAACTTGTATCGGAAACTCAGGACCGCTTGAGAAAGAAATTGAAGATGCTGTCTCTGAAAATGATCTGCTGATCACTTCTGTTTTATCAGGTAACCGTAACTTTGAAGGTCGTATCCATCCACTTGTGAAAGGGAACTACCTTGCATCTCCACCATTAGTTGTGGCTTATGCACTTGCTGGTACGGTAAATATTGATTTAACAAAAGATCCTATCGGTGTCGATAAAAATGGCGAGAACGTTTATTTCAATGACATTTGGCCATCAATGGACGAAATCAACAGCGTTGTTAAAAGCACTGTCACACCTGAGCTATTCCGTTCAGAGTATGAAACTGTTTTTGACAACAATGACCGCTGGAATGAAATTAAAACGACGGATGATGCATTGTACAAATGGGATGAAAATTCCACATACATTGATAACCCGCCATTCTTTGAAAACCTATCAGTTGAACCTGGTAAAGTTGAACCGCTTAAAGGCTTGCGCGTAGTTGCGAAGTTCGGTGACTCTGTCACAACTGACCATATTTCTCCTGCTGGAGCGATTGGTAAGGACACACCTGCGGGCAAATACTTGCAAGAAAGAGGCGTGTCGCCTAGAGACTTTAACTCATATGGATCTCGCCGTGGTAACCACCATGTCATGATGAGAGGTACTTTTGCAAACATCCGTATTAAGAACCAAATTGCACCAGGAACAGAAGGCGGTTATACAACTTACTGGCCAACTGGTGAAGTGACATCCATTTATGATGCATGCATGCGCTATAAAGAAGATGGAACAGGTCTTGCGATCTTAGCAGGTAAAGATTACGGAATGGGTTCTTCACGTGACTGGGCTGCAAAAGGAACAAACCTTCTTGGAATTAAATTTGTTCTAGCTGAAAGCTTTGAGCGTATCCACAGAAGTAACCTTGTCTTCATGGGCGTACTTCCTTTGCAGTTTAAAGACGGAGAAAGTGCAGAAACTCATGGTCTAACAGGAACAGAAACATTTGAAGTTCATGTTGACGAAACAGTTCGTCCGCGTGATCTCGTCACTGTGAAAGCAATTGACACAGATGGCAACGAGAAAACATTTGAAGTGGTCGTTCGCTTTGACAGTGAAGTTGAAATTGACTACTATCGTCATGGCGGTATCCTTCAAATGGTACTTCGCGAAAAATTGGCAAGCAACTAATACAGCAAAGAAGAGAAGGCGATTCAACAGCTTTCTCTTCTTTTTTAAAATAGTGGAGGATCAATCATGTGGAAAAAAGGAATGGCAAGCGCTGTTTTACTTGTGTTGATTGGTTTACTTGCATGGAATTTATTTGGGCCAAAAGAGCCCGCAATCGGTCTTGAAAAAGGAGATCAAGCCCCTGATTTCGAACTAAAAACCCTTGACGGCAAAACCGCCTCGTTATCTGATTACCGAGGGAAAAAGGTGCTCGTCAATTTCTGGGCGACATGGTGTAAGCCGTGCAGGACAGAAATGCCGGATCTAGACGCAATCAGGAGCGAAAATGACGAAGTTGAAGTACTAGCGGTGAATTTGACGACCACTGAAAAGAGTGTGGATCATGTGGCAGCATTCACAAAAGAATTAAAGCTGAGCTTTCCTGTTTTATTGGACCAAAAAGGCATTCAAGCAAGATATCAGGTGCTTTCATACCCAACGACCTACATATTAGATGAAAAAGGACGCATCATGTCTGTGAAGCATCAAATGCTGACTAAAAAAGAAATTGAAAAAGAGCTGGATCTATAATTGATTCAGCTCTTTTTGCTTATTTTCCAAATGTTTTGGCGAAAATGTAATCATACATATATGGAGGTGAGTGGAATGAGAAGAAGAAAACGACGCACATTTGAAGAGCTTGTGCTTGAAAATAAAAAAGAATTATTAAGCAATGAGGAATTTTTAAACCAGCTCGAAGAAAAGTTGGAAGAACGATTTAGACAAAAATAAGTCATGAATTATCCGTTTTCGTTCATCCTAAAGAAGAGGGAGGGATGAATAATGGGTAGAGAGCATGATAAACAAGCGCAGTTTACACCAGACCATTTAGGGACAAAACCTGTAGCATACAAACGGAATAAAGGTAAAAAGATGCATAATAAATCAAATGAACAGCCTGATGTGATACAGACGAAGGGCGAATAAGGAGGGGAATCATCATGAATAACGAGTCATATCAATCCAATCCAGATGATCGTTCTGATAATGTTGAAAAGCTGCAAGATATGATCGAGAACACACTTGACAATATCGATGAATCTGAAGCAGCGATGTCCGTTTCGACAGAGACAGAAAAGCAAATGATCAAACAAAAAAACGAAAACCGCAAAATGAGTATTGACGCGATGCGTTCTGAGATCAAGGACGAAGAAGCAGCAAGAAAGAATGGCTATACCGAATAAACCAGGGATTCCTGGTTTATTTTATTGCCTCTTTTTAGAAGAACCATTTGGAATGTGGTAAAATGGCAGAGACAGACCTTAGGTTTTGATAGGAGAGCGATGAAAACGTGTATGTATCCAAAAAAGAAATAGAAGTCCGTTATGCAGAAACAGATCAAATGGGCATCGTATATCATGCCAATTATTTAATCTGGATGGAAGTCGGCAGAACAGCATTGATTAAAGAATTAGGGTTTTCCTATGCGCAACTAGAAGCAGACGGTGCTCTTGCACCTGTTATAGACTTGCAGGTTCAATATAAAAAACCATTGCTGTATGGTGAAACAGCAACCGTTCATACATGGATTGAAGAATATAATGGTGTCAAAACGGTGTATGGCTATGAAATTCAAAAACCTGATGGACAAACAGCGATTACAGGGACAACCTCGCATATTTGTGTAGATAAAGACACCTTTAGACCTATTCAATTTAGAAAAGCCTTTCCTGCTTGGCATAAAGTATATGAACAGTCGAAGAAGCAGGTTTAATTTATGGCTTTTGGTATTAAACGAAGCGATTTAAACGCTTGGAAAACAGCTGTCCAGGAAGGAAAAGTTGCTTTTTTAACACACTACTGGCTCGATGACCGTTTTCCAAATGCCAATACCGTCACAAAAGCAGCCTGTCAGGATATGAAGCGGTTAGTTGAGTGGGGAGAAAGACATGGACTAAAAAAAGAATGGATTCATGACCGGGAAGGGTTTCCTCATTTTGACTTGATCGGTGAGCCGCAAAAAAGAATTCTGCAAAAGGAACGGTCTTTAGGAAACATTCAAGAGTATGGGCTGTATATTGAGGTTTAAAACAAAAAAGATACCCGAGGGATGAGGTATCTTTTTTGTTTATTCATAATGAAATTCTGGTTCTTTCACGGACTCGTTATAATCAATATGCAGATCATGGTTGTCAAAGTACCAAATATCACTTTCCTCAATAAAGAAAGTAATACCTTCTATTTCAGCAGTTGCGCCGGCATTTTGAGGTTCATCTTTTGCGACGCCGAGAGAAAAGCCTTTTTGAACATTACTGCACCCGCCATATCTCACAAAAAAGCGAACTTGATCACCTTTTTCTAAATCTAATTCATCCTTGTACCAATTGAGTGCATCTTCTTTTATTGTTAATTTCAATGTGATCGCCCCTTTTTGAAGTCATGCTGTTTTTTAAAATGCAGGATGCAAAAACAGCTTTTCTTTACTTTTACCACATATTTAAATGAATGAAACGGCTAGAGCCATTTGATTTTAGGTTCAGTTTTGTTGAGAATTCGTTTGAGGTTGGCGATGTGTCTGTAAATCACAAAGCCAGCAAGAACGGCAACAACAATGATTAAGAATAGGTCTTTGGTGAATATGCTGTAAATGAATGTATAGATACCGGTCAGCATAGATGATAGTGAAACATATTTACTAATGTATAAAAATAAGAAAAAAGCAGCGATCATCGTGATAAATAGGAATGGGGCATAAAATAGCAGCACACCGCCTGATGTAGCGACTGCCTTTCCCCCTTTAAATTTTGCAAAGACAGGAAAGCTGTGACCGATAACAGCAGCAACTCCTGCTAATAAGGGATGGATGTCCAGCTGCATGAAAAACGGTAAAGCTGAAGCAAGCGTCCCTTTTAGGATATCAGCAGTAATCACAATAGATCCTGCTTTTACGCCAAGTGTACGAAATGCATTCGTCGCACCTAGGTTTCCGCTGCCGTGTTCACGAATATCGATTCCCTTTGCAGCTTTCCCGACAATGAGACCGGATGGAATACTGCCGAGAAGATAAGCCAAAATAAACATCAAAGCAATTAACATCTGCATAACTCCTTTATATTCTCCCTCTTGTCTTACATTTTAACATGATCTTGTGAAAAACATGGGGAACTTTTTTTGAAAAAATCGAAAGCAGATGGATTCAGCTTTGTTTTTAAGCATAAATTCGCTAAAATAGAGGAAAAGGGAGTGTCTGGATGAACAATCCTACGAAAGAAGAAATTGGCCGTATATTAAAGAGCAGTAAACGAATTGCTGTTGTTGGATTATCAGATCAACCGCACCGGACGTCTTATATGGTGTCTAAAGCGATGCAGGATGCCGGTTATGAAATCATCCCAGTGAATCCAACAATCGATGAAGCACTCGGTGTGAAAGCAGTCGCTTCTTTAAAAGACATAAAAGAGCCTGTTGATATCGTCAATGTCTTTAGACGTTCAGAGTTTTTGCCAGAGGTGGCAGAAGAGTTTCTCCAAATAGACGCACCTGTTTTTTGGGCGCAGCAAGGCATATATCACGATGAAGCGAAAAGGCTGATTGAGGAAAATGGCAAGGTCGCCATCATGGATTTATGTATCAAGGTGGCTCATGCGATGACAAAAACTCATTAATTCGTCAAAAATCCTTGGTTTTTCAAGGATTTTTGCTTTTTTGTTGCAGAAATATATTTGCGATTCTAGAAGAAAGCGATAAAATAAGGCGACAGGGACATATCGGCGGCCTTGCATATCGAGAAAAAGAGCGATAAGATAAAAATAGAACATTTGTTCTGTTTTGCTAAAACCATCATATGATTGCATTTGGCTTATGAAACAGTCTTGTTTATAATGGACTTCTAGTTCTGATTGCAGAATGTAGAATGATTCTCATAGCTGTGCAAAAGAGCATGTATTGGTGAATCCCACATGCATGGTGATGATGCAGCTTATTAAAGTGGACAGTAATGAGCAGCATGATCATCATTAAAATCTAGAGAGATCATTTGATGATTAGCCGGTTATGTTTGTTAGTGAAAGGGGATTAAGCATTTGGTTAAAAAGCAGCAAGTAGATTATAACGATGATTCTATTCAGGTGCTAGAGGGGCTTGAAGCGGTCCGTAAACGTCCAGGGATGTATATTGGATCTACGGATTCACGCGGTCTTCATCACCTTGTCTATGAGATTGTAGACAACTCTGTCGATGAAGTGCTCGCTGGCCATGGAGATCATATCATTGTCAAAATACATAAAGATAACAGCATTTCCGTCCAAGATAAAGGTCGGGGAATGCCTACTGGTATGCATAAGCTTGGAAAACCGACACCTGAGATCATTTTAACGGTCCTGCACGCAGGCGGAAAATTTGGTCAAGGTGGATATAAAACAAGTGGTGGACTTCACGGAGTTGGGGCATCGGTTGTGAACGCGCTGTCAGAATGGCTTACTGTCACAATTGAACGGGACGGATTTATTTATCATCAGCGCTTTGAAAACGGCGGTAAACCTGTCACATCACTTGAAAAAGTCGGAAAATCGAAAAAAACGGGAACACTGATTCATTTTAAGCCGGACCCAACCATGTTCAGTGTTACGACCTATAATTTCGATACATTATCAGAGCGTTTAAGAGAATCTGCCTTTTTATTAAAAGGGTTAAAAATAGAGCTGATCGATGAACGGCATGATGTACAAGAGACGTTTTATTATGAGACAGGCATTGAAGCCTTTGTCGCTTATCTAAATGAAGAAAAAGATGTTCTAAGTGAAGTCGTCTCATTTGAAGGAGAGCATCAGTCCATTGAAGTAGATTTTGCTTTTCAATTTAACGATGGCTACTCGGAGAATATCCTTTCCTTCGTCAATAACGTCAGAACAAAAGATGGCGGAACACATGAGTCTGGTGCCAAAACGGCCATGACGAGAGCCTTTAACGAATATGCACGCAAAGTGGCCCTTTTAAAAGAAAAAGACAAAAATTTAGAAGGCACTGATATTCGCGAAGGACTATCTGCTATTATTTCTGTCAGAATTCCTGAAGAGTTGCTTCAATTCGAAGGGCAGACAAAAGGAAAGCTTGGGACAAGTGAGGCTCGTTCAGCTGTTGATGCTGTTATTTCTGAAAAGCTTGCGTATTTCCTTGAAGAAAACCGGGAAACAGCCACTCTTCTTGTGAAAAAGGCGATTAAAGCGCAGCAGGCAAGAGAGGCTGCTAGAAAAGCCCGTGAAGAAGCGAGGAGCGGCAAGAAACGTAAAAAATCTGAAGCAACGCTGAGTGGAAAATTAACACCAGCCCAATCTAGAAACCCAGCAAGAAACGAACTATATCTAGTAGAGGGTGACTCAGCGGGCGGGTCAGCAAAACAGGGACGTGACCGTAAATTCCAAGCGGTTCTGCCACTGCGCGGAAAGGTCATCAATACTGAAAAAGCAAAGCTTGCTGATATTTTCAAAAACGAAGAAATCAACACCATTATTCATGCAATTGGTGGAGGCGTCGGTGTCGATTTTAATGTGGAAGACATCAATTATGACAAAATCGTCATCATGACAGATGCGGATACGGATGGAGCGCATATTCAAGTGCTTCTCTTAACATTCTTCTACCGCTATATGAAGCCGCTGATTGAGCATGGCAAAGTGTTTATTGCACTCCCGCCTTTATATAAAGTCAGCAAAGGCTCAGGGAAAAAAGAAATTATTGAGTACGCATGGTCTGATGAAGAAATGGATGACGTATTGAAGAAAGTTGGAAAAGGGTACACGATTCAGCGCTACAAAGGGTTAGGTGAAATGAATGCCGACCAGCTATGGGAAACGACAATGAATCCAGAATCGAGAACACTTGTCAGGGTCAAAATTGATGATGCTGCACGTGTGGAACGCCGCGTCACAACTTTAATGGGTGACAAAGTAGAACCACGCCGTAAATGGATTGAAAAGAATGTCGCCTTTGGACTTGATGAGGAAAGCAACATTCTTGAAAATGAAAACTTGTCGCTAGCTGAGGAGGTTTAAACATGGCACAACAAGAACGATTTCATGATTTACCATTAGAAGAAGTAATCGGCGACCGGTTTGGGCGCTATAGTAAATATATTATCCAAGACCGTGCGCTTCCAGATGCACGTGATGGTCTAAAACCTGTACAACGAAGAATTTTATATGCGATGTACGCAGAAGGAAATACGCAAGATAAAAACTTCCGTAAAGCCGCTAAAACAGTCGGTAACGTGATTGGTAACTATCACCCACACGGAGACTCATCTGTTTATGAAGCGATGGTAAGAATGAGTCAGGAGTGGAAAGTACGAAATGTGCTGATTGAAATGCACGGAAATAACGGGAGTATTGATGGAGATCCGCCTGCTGCCATGCGTTATACGGAAGCAAGGCTGTCTGCCATTGCTTCAGAGCTTTTAAAGGACCTAGACAAGGAAACGGTCGAATTTGTTGCAAACTTTGATGATACAAGCAAAGAGCCAGTTGTATTACCAGCGATGTTCCCAAACCTTCTCGTGAATGGATCAACAGGGATTTCAGCTGGGTATGCCACAGATATCCCGCCGCATCACTTGGGAGAAGTCATTGATGGCGTTATTAAACGAATCGAACAGCCGCATTGTACGGTTGAGGATTTAATGACGGTCATCAAAGGGCCAGATTTCCCAACAGGCGGTATCATTCAAGGTGTAGACGGTATTAAGAAGGCGTATGAAACAGGAAAAGGGAAGATCATGATTCGCGGCAAAGCGGAGATTGAAACCATCCGCGGCGGACGCCAGCAAATCGTGATCACAGAAATTCCTTACGAAGTGAATAAAGCCAACCTTGTCAAAAAGATGGACGAGTTCCGAATTGAGAGAAAAGTAGAAGGTATTTCAGAGGTCCGAGATGAAACAGACCGTACTGGGCTTCGAATCGTAGTAGAGCTGAAAAAAGAAGCAGATGCAAATGGTGTGCTGAATTTCTTATATAAAAACTCAGATCTGCAAATCCCATATAACTTTAATATGGTAGCGATACATAACCGAAGACCGACCTTAATGACGCTGACAACTGTACTTGATGCATATATTGCCCATCAAAAAGAAGTGGTGACGAACCGCTCAGCGTACGAGCTTCGAAAAGCGAAGGAACGCCACCATATTGTCGACGGCTTAATTAAGGCACTTTCCATCTTAGATGAAGTCATTGCCACAATCCGTTCCTCTAATGATAAGCGAGATGCAAAGAACAACTTGATGGCGAAATATGACTTTACAGAAGCACAATCAGAAGCGATTGTTTCACTCCAGTTATATCGTTTAACGAATACAGATATTACGCAATTAAGAGACGAAGCAAGAGAGCTTGATGTGCGCATCGCAGAGCTTGAAGACATTTTAGCGAACGAGAAAAAGCTGCTGAAGGTCATTACAAACAGCCTGAAAAAGCTCAAAAAGACATATGCTGATGAGAGAAGATCCGTCATTGAGGAAAAAATCGAAGAAATTAAGATTAACCTTGAAGTGATGATTGCATCTGAGGATGTTTACGTGACAGTCACGAAGGATGGTTACATCAAACGAACAAGCCAGCGCTCCTATGCTGCCTCTAACGGTAAGGACTTTGGTATGAAGGATACTGACCGTTTGATTCATCAGTTTGAAATGAATACAACGGATGTACTTCTGCTGTTTACGAATAAAGGAAGCTACATTTATTGTCCTGTTCACCAGCTGCCAGATATACGCTGGAAAGACATGGGGCAGCATATTACGAATATCATTTCGATTGATCGCGAGGAATCAATCCAAAAAGCCATTCCAATAAAAGAATTTGATGAAACGTCATATCTTTTATTCTTTACTAAAGGCGGAATGGTGAAGAAAACAGAGCTTCTTCAATATAAAGCGCAGCGTTATTCGAAACCGCTTGTCGCCTTGAATCTAAAAGGTGACGATGAACTCGTAGATGTTCATGTCACATCAGGACAGCAGGAATTGTTTATTGCAACGAAAAATGGTTACGGTTTATGGTTTGATGAAGAAGAAGTAAGTGTTGTTGGACCGAGAGCGGCAGGTGTCAAAGGTATCAACTTGAAGGAAGGGGACGAGGTAGTCTCTGGCCAGATCATTGATCCGAAGAACGATGTCCTTGTGCTCACAACACAAAGAGGGGCAGTAAAGCGAATGAACCTCTCTGAATTTGATAAAACATCAAGAGCGAAACGCGGAGTTCTTATGCTGAGAGAATTAAAGAAAAACCCGCACCGTATTGTAGCTGTGATCGCTGCAGCGCTGCACGATACACTTGAGATAGATACCGAAAAAGGTACAACGATTCCACTTGATATTTCTACTTTAAGAGCAAATGACCGCTATAGCAATGGATCATTTATTGTAGATGAGGAAGAGCAGGGAGAAGTGACTCATGTCCTTCTGACACCTGAACGTGCACCAGATGACAATAAATAAGCAAACGAAAACCCCCTGCGACTGGCAGGGGGTTTCTTTTTATATACAGGTCAATTAGCTCTCGTGGTTGCCAAACATGCTTGTAATAGCGTGCACTACTTCGATTCCTTGGTAGACGAAAAGAGAAAGTGAAGTGACAGAGAATAGACCTAGAATGAAAATTCTTAAGAAAAATAACATCGTGTAAAACCTCCCAATTTTTGTTTTGATTTAGATGGTTGGGTTAAACACGAGCTTGTCGGAAATAAGAAGATTGATAGAACACTGCAAGTAAATGCTTCTTTTTCCGGTCAAATCGATCAGTATGAGTGATGCGTGCAAATCCAGCTGTCATACTGCCAATAATCAGCAGTGCTGTAAATGCGGCAAATACTGCGCTCACATGTTTTTGTTTCTTTTCATCGCCCATTGTCTGGACGATTTTCATTTCATGTGATTCTTGATCGGCAACCACCTTCGCATGATGGTATACCTGAACGGAATGAGGCATTGAGAACAAATGAAAACTTGCAAGTGCTATGCATAAAACACCTAATTTTAATAGCATATTTTTTTTCATTTTTCTCACCCCTTCCTGGTTATTTTCATGATCTTACCACGTTTTCAGTTATTTGAAAAGTCTTATTTTTTTACTTTCCCTCTTTAAAAAAGCGATAAACATCACGACATCTATAGGACTGTTTCACTTCATGAAAGGTTTCAATTTTATTTTTTAAATTTAAAAAAAGTGCCATGATCAAGGATCAGACACTTTTATTGAGCTTGTAATGAATGTGGTTTTGCTACAGCTTTAGTAAAGATTCCTGCAATACATATGGCAAATAGAACAAAGATAAAGGCATGAAGCAGTCCAACTTGATTAGCAAGTAGCCCTAAAATAGGAGGGCCGGAAAGGGAGGCTGTGTAACCTGATAAGGTCACAATACTAACACGTTTGACAGCGTACCGGCTATCATCGCCAGCTGCAGAAATGGTCAGCGGAAAGCCTAAAGATGCGCCAAGTCCCCATAAAAAGATCGATATCATACATACAACAAGTGAAATCTTTAAAATGACTAAGAATAGTCCGGCAGCTGCTGATAAAATGGCCACTCTTAGCAATAACACTCTGCCAAAACGATCAATCAATCGTCCGCTGATCAGTCTGCCGCTAATCATGCCGCATAAAAACAAAGCATAGATGACCGTACTCATGGAATGTGAAACTTGGTAGCCATCCACCATTGCAAGTGGAATCCAATCATTGGCCGAGCCTTCGACAAACGCAAGACATAAGGCAATCATCGCAAGAGATATCGTACGTTTGTTCAGCCATGCTGTTTGAGCAGGCTCAACTGTATCTGACTGCTTCTCATGCTGATCTTTTCCTGTCCCATGCGGGATAAATCGTGTACAAATCAACATGCTGAGGAAGAATAGAAGGGCAATAGCGAGAAGGTGCATCAATACAGAAACCCCTAGATGGATAAAAAGAATACCAGCACCTGCTCCAATTAACGTCCCAATGCTAAAGGAAGCGTGCAATATTGGCAGAATGGTTTTCTTGATGCTGTACTCAATCTCTGTTCCTTCTAAGTTCATCGCTACATTACACATACCAGAGCCTGCTCCAAAAAGAAAAAGACCAGAAGTGACGACAAAGATAGAAGAGAAGGTTGAACCAATGGCAAGGGTAGTAAATCCAAGGAACATCAAAAAAGCACTGATCACAATCGCCACTCGGCCGCCTTTTTTTCGGACGAATACATTTGAAAGAACAAGCCCAACAATTGAACCAACAGATAAACCGAGTAAAATAAGTCCCATTGTTCCTGTGTTTGCTTGTAATAAATCTCTAACTTCCGGTGTCCGTGAAAACCATGTAGAAATGGAGATTCCAGACATCGTAAAGATCACAATAATTGCTTTATACCACTTTAATTCCATCTAATCCCTCACATTTAAAGATATATATGTTATTGAACAAATCTACTCGATTATAAATGAGACTTGCTGATTCGTAAATAACAGGAGGGAGGAACGTGATGAAAAAATGTTGGCCAAAAGAAATTTCTTTTAGTGAGAGGAGTGAAATTGATGGATACACTGATTAATGAGCATTTTTCAGATGTTTTGACATATTAGAACGTTAAAAAGCATTGATTTGGTAAACACAATCCAACATCGACCGGAGCTATAATGAACGATTGATAGCAAAGCTCATAGCATCTGGCGCTGTTGTGACAAAAAACGTTACTGAGCAATGGTTTATCACTGTGAAATCCTGTGAATATTATCAAAGCATGTTATCAGATGAATTAATAAAAAAATGGATTTTTTCTTTCTTGTCTCAATAAGATAAGTATACTTAGTTTTGAGACAAAGGAAATCCATTTTTAGTTTAACTTCCTAGAATATATATTATGTAAACTAAAAAGAAAATATAAAGGTGAATTTAGATCAATTATTTTATACCCTTCTTTCTTTCTATACATGTTTCCAATGATAATTACGCCTTTTACTTGTTTGAACAGCTTCCTTGTCTCTATGACAAAAATTCAGTCATGTTCTTTCGTCCCATCAGTGGTCTTCATTATCAAAGTTTATTTACATGAAATCTGTATCAATTTACCATGATAAAAAAACGTTCTAACCATAAAATAAGAACTCTCCTTATCATCATCCAAAAAAAGAAAGGTTGTTGAGTGATTGAAGATGAAAAACAAATTGATCATTCCAAATATCGCCTCATCTACTAGAGAATTGGGGCTTAGATACAATGGTGATAATAAATAATGGAAACATTAATGGAAATCTTAAAGGTGTATGGAAGGATCATTACTATCATCCCCTGTCTTTTAATTATGACATTGTTTATGGGAAAACGGGCCATCGGAGAAGTGCCTGTATTTGATTTCTTGATCATTATTGTACTTGGTGCCGTGGCAGGGGCAGATATCGCTGATCCGGATATTCCTCATGTGTATACATTTTTATCAATAATAGCTATAGGGGTCTTACAAATTATTGTATCAAAATTGAAATTAAAACACCGAGCTTTTGGACGAATGATAACATTTGAACCAACTATTGTTATCCGAAATGGTGTTTTTATTGTAGGAAATCTAAAAAAAATCCGATATTCCTTAGATAATGTCTTACAAATGTTAAGAGAAAAAGATATTTTTGATGTAAATGATGTAGAGATAGCCTTAATCGAACCAAATGGGAAACTAACGGCTTTTAAAAAACCACATAAATTGACTATTACTGCAGAGGATTTAGGAATTAAAAAAGCATCTGATAATATTGCTTATCCTGTTATTATTGAAGGTAACATAGAAAATCAGATTCTCACTCAATTACATTTAAATGAACAGTGGCTTATTCAGGAGTTACAGAAGAAAGATCTGAAAATGAGTGATATTTTTTATGCATCTGTTAATGCGAACCATGAATTGCACGTATCATTAAATAGTCACCACAAATCCTTTAAGCCTGAGATAAATCATTAGTCTAACTTTTTTGTATATCCAGTACTGCTTGTAGAAATTCTCCAATAGCAATTAATCATCACTCCCCTTCACCCTGTAAACGTTTAAAAGAGCGATGTGCAATGTCGTATGCTACGACATCATAAGTCCTCCAAATAGGCTTTAGGCGAACTCCATCGCCCCGTTCACAGATGTATTGGACTTAGGGTGATAATTAACCTTGTAATTCATTTCTTTCAAAACGAGCGATATCTTTCATTGCTCCAATTACAATTAAGATATCGTTTTTCTGAATTTGTTCATGAGCAAGCGGGGAAATAATCACTTCTTTCCCTCGTTTGATAGCTACAATATTGATTTGATATCTTGCTCTAATATCAAGGTCAAGTAATGACTGATTTTCTAAATGGCCGTTTGCTTCAACCTCAATTAGTCCATATTCATCAGATAACTCCAAGTATTCGATGACATTATTTGTAATGATTTTATGCGCGATTCTTTTCCCCATATCTCTTTCTGGATGAACAACTCGATCGGCCCCAATTTTATTTAGTAACTTTTCATGGTAGTCGTTTTGTGCTTTTACCGTTACCAGCTTAACACCAAGTTCCTTTAATATAATGGTTGTTAAAATACTAGCCTGAATGTTTTCACCTATAGCCACTATGACATGATCAAAGTTTCGCATTCCTAAGTTTTTCAATACGGCTTCATCTGTTGAATCGCCAATGACTGCATGCGAAGCGATTTGCGCATATTCGTTTACACGATCTTCATTTAGATCTATAGCTAGCACTTCAAGTCCCTCTTCACTTAATGCTTTACATATACTTCCCCCGAAACGACCTAACCCGATAACAGCAAATTCTTTTTTTGGCATTTTAATGACTCCTTTTGTTGTCGATCAAATCTTTTCTCTATTTAAATAAAAACATCATAGATAAACATTTCTATCCCTATTCGTTATATAATAACATTAAAATTTCAAGTGAGTGAAAGTAGGATAGGACATGTTTAAATACGATCATTTTTTAAAAAAACCAGTAAAATTAACGCCTCCTCAAATTTTATTGTTTGGATTTTTGACGGTCATAGTGATAGGGGCATTTATTTTAACTCTACCAATCTCCACTGTTGAATCCATCTCAATCATTGATGCTTTCTTCACAGCTGTTTCCGCTACAACGGTTACAGGTTTAGCTGTGGTTGATACTGGAACAACCTTTACTTTATTCGGACAAATTATCATTATGCTGATGATACAAATTGGTGGGCTTGGTTTTCTAACTTTAGCTGTCATGGTCATTTTGTTATTTGGTAAAAAGGTAGGTTTACGAGAGAGATTATTGGTTCAAGAGGCTTTTAATCTGACAAATATAGGCGGTATTGTACGTCTTATAAAGGTTTTGTTTATCTTTTCAATAACATTCGAGTTAATGGCTACGTGTATATTATCATTTCGGTGGATACCGGAATATGGTTTTTTTAAAGGGATGTACATCAGTTTATTTCATGCCATTTCTGCTTTTAATAACGCTGGTTTTTCTCTTTTTTCAAATAGTTTGATGGACTATGTACATGATCCACTGATTAATTTGACCATCACCTTCCTGTTTATCATTGGTGGTCTTGGATTTACAGTGATATTTGACATTTGGAATAAGCGGAGATTTAAATTGTTATCAATCCATTCGAAACTGATGATCATAGGAACCCTCATAACAAATGGTGTTGCGCTTTTACTCATCTTTTTAATGGAATTTGGAAACCCACATACTCTAGGTTCTATGAATCTTCTTGATAAATTTTGGGCCTCTTATTTTCAAGCTGTAACACCAAGAACTGCGGGTTTTAATTCGCTTGATATAGCACATATGCATGAAAGCTCTTTAACTCTTATGATGCTTCTTATGTTTATTGGTGCGGGAAGTGCGTCCACAGGAAGCGGGATTAAGTTAACAACGATGATGATCATTTTGATCTCTGTCCTGCATTTTCTGAAAGGGAATAAAGAACCGGTTATCTATAGACGTACAATAAAACATGATGTAGTTATTAAGGCATTATCTATTAGTTTTATCAGTTTATGTTTTGTGTTTATCACTATTTTTTTATTGACTATGACTGAAAAAGCTCCTTTTATTGATATTGTCTTTGAAACTTTCTCAGCATTTGGTACGGTAGGTCTTTCAATGGGGTTGACTCCGGATTTAACGTTTTTAGGTAAGGTTATTCTGGCGATCCTTATGTTTATTGGTAGAGTAGGTTCTCTCACCATCGTATTTATCTTTATGAAACGAACGAGAAGCCCAATACGTTATCCTGAGGGAGAAGTATTTGTCGGTTAAAGTTAAAATAAACTTTAATGGATTCACCATGCTGAAGGTGAATCCATTTTTCATTATAAGAAGTTACTTTCCAGTCTCGGCAAACTGTTTCAATCGATCTCCAATTTCATCTCTTACCCTTTGGAAAAATGACCACTTCTCTTCTTCTGTTCCTTCTGCTTTTGCTGGATCATCAAAGCCCCAATGGACACGTTTGACATGAGGTGGAGTCATCGGGCATTTATCAGCTGCGTCACCGCATAGTGTTACGACCAAGTCAGCGTCATTTAATATCTTCTGATCAATCAGGTCAGACGTTTGATGAGAAATATCAATCCCTATTTCATTCATTGCTTTTACAGCATTCGGGTTTAATCCATGAGCTTCAATACCAGCGCTATAGACCTTCCACTCATCTCCAAGATGTTTTTTAGCCCAACCTTCAGCCATTTGACTGCGGCAAGAATTACCGGTACATAAAAAGTAAATTGTTTTCTTTGACATGTTGATCGTCTCCTTTAATGTATAATCAATAGCCAGAAATACAAAGCTAAAAGTGTAATGAATAGTGTTGGTACAGTTAAAATGACCCCTATTCTGAAATATGTCCCCCAGGAAATCTTCACACCTTTTTGAGAAAGAACATGAAGCCACAGTAGTGTTGCTAAGGAGCCAATGGGCGTAATTTTTGGTCCTAAATCAGAACCAATGACATTTGCGTATATTAACGCTTCTCTCATCATTCCCTGTGTATCGGTACCGGATATAGCTAATGCATCGATCATGACCGTCGGCATATTATTCATGACAGATGAAAGAATCGCTGCGATAAATCCCATACCAAGAGTTCCTGCAAATAAACCTTGATCTGCTACAGCTTGAATCACGCTTGAAAGAGCATCAGTAAGCCCTGCATTTCGCATGCCATAGACAACAACGTACATACCTATGGAAAAGAAAACGATCGCCCACGGTGCTTCTTTTAAAACGCTTTTTGTTTGAACAGCAGGGCTTTTTTGTGCAATGGCCAAAAATAAAATGGCAATCACACCAGCTATGACCGATACAGGTATAGATAAAAATTCGCTTGTAAAATAACCAATCAACAAAAAAGCTAATATATACCAAGATAATCTAAACATCTTTGGATCTTTTATTGCTTCACTCGGGTGTTTTAAATCATTCATATCATAGCGTTTAGGTATACTCTTTCTAAAGAAAAGGTACAGTACAGTGATACTCGCAAGCAATGAAAAAAGGTTTGGAACAACCATTCTGTATGCATATTCAATAAACGTAATGTTAAAATAGTCGGCTGTTACAATGTTCACTAAATTACTAACGACAAGGGGCAGCGAAGTTGTGTCTGCAATAAACCCACTCGCGATAATAAAAGGGAATACTATTTTTTCATTGAAGTTTAATGCTCTGACCATGGCTAAAACAATGGGTGTCAAAATAAGTGCTGCACCATCGTTTGCAAATAAAGCAGCGACGATTGCACCAAGGATGGTCACATACACAAACATACGCAGCCCACTGCCTTTTGCAGCTTTTGCCATATGCAATGCTGCCCATTCAAAAAAGCCAATTCGATCAAGTATGAGTGAAATGACGATAATGGCGACAAAAGCTAAAGTCGCATTCCAAACAATGCCAGTCACGGTGATCACATCGTCAACATTCACAACACCTACGATTAATGCTAAAATAGCTCCTCCACAAGCGGACCACCCTATGGATAAATTTTTTGGCTGCCAAATAACCAATACCAAAGTTAACAAAAATATGATTAATGATAAAACGGCAAAACTCAAACCCATCCCTCCTTACGAACAAGAAATGTTTGTTGCTTTATGTTGTATACTTTTTAAAAGGTCATCTTCTTTATCAATTTGATTTAAGATGATACGAAGCATCTCAAATTCTGGACACAGTGTATTGATTGAATAATAACGCCACTGCTCTTTTCTGTTTTCATGAACAAATCCAGCTTTTTTTAATTTTCGTAAATGCTGACTAATCGCTGGTTGACTCATTTCGAACATATCTACCAGTTCACAAACACAATATTCTTTCTCCAAAAACAATTTCATCATGATCAGTCTTGTTTGATCACTGAGTATTTTTAAACAATTCGACATATGTGTCACACCAATTGAAACATCTGCAGTCACAATGATTACCCCCTCTTTTCAACTATTGGTGTCGGTCCCTGTTATCAACTCCTTCAACAGTATATAACTGAAAACTTATATAATCAATTGATTATATGAATTTAAACAAAAATTTATTCTCGTGAAAATTATCGATTGATTTTCTTTTTAATTTATTTTATGATTTATTCATCAAAAAAAATTGATTAATGAAAAAGGAGAATTCTATGTCCCTTTCCTTTCCCTTAGAAAATAAACAGCTAGTGGATACATTTGAGTATTACGAACTGAAGTTCAAAGCATTATCTGATAAAAAAAGGCTGCATTTATTAAACGTTCTTTGCGAAAACGGCCCTACTTGTGTTTGTGATCTAATTGAGCAATTTCAGATGACACAATCTAAATTGTCATATCATTTAAAAATCTTATTAGATGCAGATTTAATCACAAAAGAAACAAGAGGTACATGGAGCTATTATTCATTAAATGAAAAAGAAGTGAATCATTTACTTTCACCAGAGCTATGTTGCTTATTTCGCCCTTCTTGCTAGGAAGGGAATTATTTTTAATTAATTAATTAATCAAAAAAATTTGATTTATAAGGAGCTACATAAAATGAAAGAAAATTTACCAGTAGTTATTATTGGCGGCGGCCCAGTTGGTATTGCCGCAGCTGCACATCTTATTAAAAGAAATGAATCATTCCTCTTATTTGAATCAGGCAAACAAATTGGGAATCATTTTTTAGATTATGGACATGTACGCCTGTTTTCATCATGGGAGTTTAATATTGATCAAGCTGCAAGGGAATTGCTAGAAAAACACCAGATCCCCCTTCCTTGTAAAGATGAACTCCCATTAGGAAAAGAAATTGTTACCCAATATCTAAGACCACTAACTGAACTACCAGAAATGAAGCCACATATTTATTTAAATAGCCCAGTTCTCCATGTTGGCAAAAAAGGTGTTGATAAAGTCAAAACAAAAGACAGAGATCTAGTGCCTTTTATCATTCGAGTGAAATTAAATAATCAAGAAGAAAAAACTTACGAGGCAAAGGCAGTTATAGATGCCACTGGTACGTGGAAAAACCCTAACCCAATAAATGCTGAAGGGATTATGACAGAAAATGAAAAAAGAGTTGCTGATCGAATTTATTATGGCATTCCTGATATTTTAAATCGCGATCTGATTCGGTATCAGAATAAAACAGTTGCAGTGGTTGGCAGTGGGCATTCTGCTGTTAACTCTTTGCTCGAGCTGGCAGAGCTAAAAGAGACATCAAAAAACACAGAAATCATATGGATTTTAAGAAAGCGGGATATTAGTGAGGTATTTGGAGGAGAAAACAATGATCAATTGCCTGCAAGAGGTCAATTAGGTATTAGATTGAGACATATTTTAGATAATGGATTAGTAAGGGTATTCCCTTCAATGTTGATTCAAAATATTGAACAAACTTATAATAGCAAATTAAAAATCATTGGCATCCAGAATAAAGAAGAAATAACAATTGATAATATAGATGAAGTGATTGCGAATACTGGAGCAAGACCTGACTTTAAATTCCTAAGAGAAATTCGCCATACATTTGATTCAGCATTAGAGTGCGTGCCGGATCTAGCTGACCTTATTGATCCTAACATACACAGTTGTGGCACTGTACGACCACATGGTGAAAAAGAACTGAGACAACCAGAAACAAACTTTTATATCATTGGTTCCAAAAGTTATGGAAGAGCACCTACATTTTTATTAGCCACCGGTTATGAGCAGGCTCGATCTGTTGTTGCTTATATGACTGGTGATAAAGAATCTGCTGAGCGTGTAGAACTTAAGTTACCTGAAACGGGTGTTTGTAAAGTTGCTTTAAAACCTAAAGTTGTGAAAACGTCTTGTTGTATTGATGGATAAATAAAAAGCAGGTAATATTTTTTCCATCGCCATTACATCAACATAATGATTATCGATTCTCCCTTGTTCTTTGAATATGCTACCCCATCGATTTATATAAACTTTGTCCTAATTCATTTAATGGGAAGTTGAATAAAACAATTTTATGTATTTGAGATTTAACTGCTTCTTTATATTAGATAAGAGTCCTTTACCAATCCCTTTCCCCCTTTGATTACGGCTGATATATAGATAAATCAGCAACCCCCACTTTCACTTAGGGATGAAAAAGACCAAAAGAGTTTAATCTTTTGGTCTTTAATACGCGTCTCATTAAATGATAAAACAGCTGTTTATTGATAAATCCTATGGAATATTAAGTTATCTTTCTCTTATCTTATTTTTTGTTTGGGTTATGCTGCATATAAACAACATGAGTTTGTAAAAATTCTTCTAAACCGTGTTTACCATCTGCTCCGCTAATTCCAGATTCTTACGACCCGCGTGGAATCCCTGAATGGCTTCAAAGTTTTCACGGTTAATGTATGTTTCACCGAATAGTAACTCATTTGCAGCACGCATCGCTGTATCTAAATTCTGTGTAAAGATAGATGATGTTAGTCCGTATTGGCAATCATTCGCAGGACTGCAGCTGGTTTTGGTGCTCAAGCATTTTATGGTCTTTGGTCAAGTGAGTTATTTCATACAAAATACCGTGCAAAGGCACAAGGATTCCTTTTTTGTACAGCGCGTGTAGCCGTCGGCCTTATATCACTTGTAATTCCAACGATGATTTCTACATTTATGATTGGGTTCCTAGTAATTGCTGCAATTATTGGATTAGTAATGGCACCAGAAACAAGAAGAAAGTCATTAAAAGAAATTGAAAAGGAACGATACAGCGCTTAAGAGAATATACTAAAATAAGAAAATAGCCAAGCTTTCTTTGAGAAGCTTGGCTATTTTTTTCTGCTCTCCCCTGCTTTAATTAAACCAACAACTTTTATCTTTTTCTCCAACCATCCTCAGACAATTAAATAAAAAGCTTTTAAAGGTCCATGCACACCCACGACCAAATTCATTTCGATATCTGCAGAATTGCTTGGTCCCGAAATAAAGTGAATACAAGAAGCAACAGCTTCTCCCTTTTCCACACGTTGGTTTAGGTCAAAGACAGCCTGTGTAATACGTGCCACAATCGTTTCACGCGGGATAATTGTGACATAGACAGTTGGCAAAAAGTGAAGTGCTCGCCCTTGTCCCTCATGAGTTTTTACAACAATTGTTCCTGACTCCGCAAGTGCATAGTCACTGAATGTAATACCAAAATTGGCTTTTTCGGCGAGGGAATGATTCGCTTCACGTCTTTTTTTTGAATCCCATACATTTACCTCTATATTTTCTGCCGGCCATTCTTTTTCAAGTAAATCTGTTAAGCCATATTCTTTAAAACGTGAGTCCTGGGCTATCATCACAGGCCCCCCGCCATGTTCAGAAACAATTTTCTTTAAAGATTCAGCTAAGTGATCTTTTGTTGTTTCAAAAACAGTAGTATGAATTTTGCTGCAGTGCTCTGTGAATGCAGCGATTAACTCTTTTTCTGTATAACCTTTCATTACATCCCAGTTTACGTTATTCTTCCATTCTGGTCGTACAACACCACTTATTCGTCTTTCACGTCCCAGTTGTTTAGCCACATGATTTAAAAAAACTTCCTGATTTTGAGCTGTTCCTCTCATTATTTTCCCCCACCTTTTTTATGATCATCAAACCAGTCTCGAAAACGTTCTTTACTTGGTGCTGGAAATTCTCGAATTTCAGTCCAATTTTTTAATGGGCCAATTCCTTTGGAGACGCGATCTCCAGATACAATGGGCATCATAGCTGTAGGTGCCATTTTTGTACCTAGTTTGTATAGAGCAGCAGATGATGCTCCCATTCCAAACATTTTCATCGCGAGTTTCTCAGCAAGAGGAGCACGTCCTTCTTTTTCAACAATTACTTGACGATGTTTTAAAAGTAGTTCGTGTAGCGGAATTTTAACTGGACAAGCATCAGTACATGCTGCACAAAGAGTTGATGCATATGGCAGTTCTTTATAATCGTCATATCCACCTAATAGTGGACTTAATACTGCACCAATTGGCCCCGGATAGATAGAGCCATAAGAATGTCCTCCGACATGACGATATACTGGACATACATTAATACATGCTGCGCAGCGGATGCATTGTAATACTTGCTGGAACTCAGACCCTAAGATTTCAGAACGGCCGTTATCAACAACAACAAGGTGAAAGTCTTCTGGACCATCTGCCTCTTCTTCATATTTAGGCCCTACTGTCGTAATGTAACTAGTTAGTTTTTGCCCTACTGCACTTCTGCAAAGCAATCCAACGAGTACATCCAGCTCCTCCATTGTTGGTACAAGACGTTCCATTCCCATTACAGCAATTTGTGTTTTAGGAATGGCCGTTACAAGGTCTGCATTTCCTTCATTGGTCACTAAACAAATTGACCCTGTATTTGCAACGGCAAAGTTACAACCGGTGACACCGATTTCTGCTTCAAGAAATTTTTCGCGCAGGATTTTACGAACAAATTTTGTCATCTCGTAAGGATCCTCCGACTTTCCATAACCCAGCTTTTCTTGAAATACATCACGAATTTGTTCTTTTTTCATATGAAGAGCTGGCGCTACGATGTGGGAAGGTGGTTCATGATCATCAACTTGCAAAATGTATTCGCCTAGGTCACTTTCTACTACTTCACAACCTATGTCTTCTAAAGTTTTATTCATTTCGATTTCTTCGGTTACCATTGATTTGGATTTAACGACTTTCTTGGCTTGTTTTTTTTCTGCAACTTCCTTAATGTATTGAGCAGCGTCCTCTTTTGTTTTCGCAAAAAAGACATGTCCCCCACGTTTTGTAACATTTTCACTTAATTGCATTAAGTAATAATCTAAGTTCTCCAGCGTGTGTTGACGGATTTGCTCGCCTAAATCGCGCCATTCTTCCCAGTTCCCAAGCTCTTCACTAGCTGCCAAACGACGTGTATACAGGCGTTCTTGAGCTGTAGACACAGCTTCACGCATTGTAGAATCTTGGATTCCTTTATCAATACGTTCATTAAATTTTTTATCACTAATTTTCATGCTCATGCCTTGTTCCCCCCCTTGAATTAACGGCTATTTAATACCTCTGCAATATGCAGTACTCGCGCTGCTTTTCCTAAACGTTCTATTCGTCCTCCAATATTCATCAAACATCCACAATCTGCACTAATTAAATAGTCCGCACCTGTCTGCTCAACACTTTCTACTTTTTCGTCTACCATTTGTTCAGATATTGGCATCATTTTCACAGAAAAAGTTCCACCAAATCCACAGCAATTTTGGGCGTTAGGAAGGTGCTCAACTTCTAATCCTTTTACATTAGAAAGCAGCGTAAAAGGTGCTTCCTTTACACCTAACAAACGTGTCATATGACAAGATGTATGATAGGTCGCTTTCCCTTTTAAACGTGCCCCTACATCTGTAACTTTTAAAACCTCTACAATAAATTGAGTTAGTTCATACGTTTTCTCAGCAAGACGTCTAGCTCGCTCCTCCCATTGAACATCTCCTTTGAATATATGTGGATATTCGTGGAACATCGTTGCACAAGAACCAGAGGGAGTCACTACATACTCTACATCTTCAAACGTTTGAATCATATTTTTTGCTGCTTGCTTGGCTTCGGCAACATAGCCACTATTATAGGCGGGCTGACCACAACATACTTGTGATGTAGGAAATGATACTTCACAACCAAGACGTTCAAGTATCTCAACTGTTGCCTTACCGACATGCGGCTGGAAAGTATCAATTAAACATGTAATAAATAAGCTCACTTTCATTTTCGAACCTCCTCTTAACTAATATTTAGATTTACCTGGTCGGCTGATGACTGAAAAGTAAAAGCAGGTCCCTCTCTGTTTTGTATGTGAGATTGAATAGGCCCCTTCTCATTGTCGCATTTCAATTAACCCCATAGCACATATATACTAGAAAATAACCTATTAATCCTTGTAATATAAACAGGGGAATTGATCTATTAGACCCTCCCCCTGACTGAATCTCTTTGTAAATTTACTAGTTAGCTCTTCATGATTTTTTAGGCTAAAACAGAGTTTCTTTTTGTTAATACATCTTGCTCATATTGTTTCACTTCTTCCAGCCATGTTTCTTTTACAGGCACGTCCATTTTTTCACAATAGTAATCCCAGATTGCACCAAAAGGATACGTTTTGAATTCCTCTATTAATGCTAATCTTTCTGTAAAGTTTCCATCTACCTGTAACTGTTTTAAATGTTCATTTGGTATTAACATTGCATATAGTAAATATTTAATCATGTTTCTTGTTCCAATTGTCCATGCTGCAACTCGGTTAATACTTGCATCAAAGAAATCAAGGCCAATCATCACTTTATCCAATGCTTGATTTCGAACAATTTCGAGACCAATTTCACGTAACTCATCATCCAGCGTCACAACATGATCACTGTCCCAGCGAACAGGACGAGAAACATGAAGGGCAAGCTTGTCACTGTAAAGCAGCATAGAGGAAATTTTGTTTGATACAGTTTCAGTCGGCCGGATGATTTTGTTTGATTGAATAAAGTTGATAAATCGTATTAAATTTTTGAAATTGAATTCCTGTCTCTAGATACAGACGTTCCTTCATGAATGTTTTAAAAACCTCATCCATCATCCCGTCTGTTCTCGAATCGCGATAGGCGACAAAATCTGTTAAAGGTTTGTTCCATTCATCTAGTAAAACAAAGTCTACTGCCCATGTATCAATACCGATACTTTCTGGAGATAACCCCATTTCACTACATTGATGAATTCCCTTTTTATTTCTTCAAATAATCGATCATGCTCCCAGCAAAACTGTCCATTTTTATAACCATTTTATTCTCGAAACGGTGGATTTCTTTTAGATTTAAAAGTCCATCTTTAAGATGACCCGCTATTAATCTTCCACTAGAAGCACCAATATCAACCGCTAAACAACATTTCTTCATTTTAATGACCCTTTTATAAAAGCGTTTGCTTACGTATTTATAATAAGCCAGCTAAAAGGAGAAAATAATGTCTAAAATTAATTATTTATTGTCCTTATTTGCAATTGTTTAAAATAAAAAAGAACTCTTAGCAGCATCTTATTTTTTTGCTAAATGTTCTCTAAATAGCTTTGGTGTCTGATGATATTTGTTTTTAAAAATCCGATAGAAATAACTTACATTATCATATCCAACTTGATCTATAACAGAGGCAATTGGCATATCTGTACTTTCAAGTAACTCTTTCGCTTTATTTAAACGTTTTTCTTGAAGTAATTCTTTAAATGTATAGTTGGTAGCCTTTTTAATCTCTTTACTTAAAGCATAATCGGGCTGTCTTAATTTTGAGGCTAATTCATTCAGTGATGCACTCTGGAAATGTTCATCAATATACTTTAATGATTCAACAATTAAATAATGTTGTATAGGATAGTCTTCTGTATGTTCGGCCTTATCAGCGTGTTTAATTAACTCCACAATTAAAAGACCCATATACAATTTAATGGTGGATTCAGACATAAAAGCAGGAGACATAATTTCAATCATCATTTTTTTTATTAATTCTTGAATGCTTTCTACTTCTGAAACTTTAAAGTAAAGGAATTGTCCATTTTGAGTACTGTTATATAAACTATTAATTAAGAAGTTACTAATTCTATTTTCAGTCGTTAAAAACGAAAAGATAAAATCGAAAAAATTAGGTAAAATGATAAAATTAATAATAATGTCTTCTTCTGCACAAGCTTGAGTTTCATGCTCAATATGCTGGTTTAAAAATAACAGCTCCCCTTGTTGCAAATTTATTCTTTGATTCCCTATTTTTTGGTTATACTCTCCATTGTAAACATAATTAATCTCAATGTAGTCGTGTTTATGTTTAGGAAAATCCACAAAGCGTGTATGTTTTCGAACCGTAATCATACTCTCTTTATTGAGAAATTTTTGACTTTCTATAATAAAATTAGACTGATTGGTATAAATGTCATTATTTATCTCTCTTCTGTTTTGTAGAATCAGTTCCTCTTCATCTGTTATCTTTAATAATTGATTTAGAAGATCATGTTGCATAGGTTTCTCCTTTGTTTATAATCTTACTTCATTGTTTATTAGACTTCTTCACCCAAAGCCCACATACCTTTTTTCTTTTATAGAGTCTAACTCCTTGCTTATTAAAAAAAGACTACTTGAAGTAGTCTCCGTCTCAGCTTGTAGACTTTATCTACAAGCTGAAAGGAAGGACATTTCGTCCTTCCTTTCTTTTACCTGTTTGAGGTTATGTTTTTGCACCATCAATATATAGCTTATTCGGTAAATTATCAATGAACTTTAACGGTCTTATAATCCTTACTTTAAATATGCAAACCTTGTTTAATCGATTTTAAAGTGATCTCATTCGACCATTCAGGACGGTCTGGATAAGCAAAAACCGCATTTGTGACAATTCCATCAAATTTCATTTCTCTTAATTTACGATACAAAGCGTCGAAGTTAATTTCCCCTTCCCCAGGGTTTAAGTGTTGATGAATGGTTACATTTGCATCAGGTGGATTTATGATATAGCGCAATCCAAAAGCTGCTTTATGATTGAGGGTATCCGCAATTAATACGTGAGCAAGAAGATCTCCAGCTTCCTCTAAATGTTTTGCGACATCACCGATCCCATCATCATAGAAAAAAGCATGGGGAACAGAATAGACTAGCTTAATCCAGTCTTTATCTAATGCTCTAATCATACGAATGGCTTCAGTGTTTAGTTCGATAAAATCATTAGGATGAGATTGGATGTTTAACTTGATGCCCTCTTGTTCAAATATAGGCATCAGCTCATCCATCGATTTCAAAAAAGCTGCTTCACTTTCAACAGGTCTGCTTTTATCACCACTGAACTCACTATTCATTAGATCCACTTCTAATTCTGAAGTAATCTCAATGCATCTTTTCCAATTCTTCACTGCTGCTTGTCGTTCTTGTTCATTTGGTGAAGACCATTGCTGGACAGGTAAAACAGAGGATATTTTCACCCCCGCATCTTTGCAGAACTTTTTTAAATCTTTGATCAGTTGTTTGTTCACCTTTGGATACTCATAAAACCAAATGAAGTCTTTACGAGGAGATAGCTCCACATATTCATAACCTAGTCGTGCTACTGTATCAATGGTGTCTTTTAGATTTGTATTGTCTCGATAATGTGATGGATCATAAACCAATCGCAATGATAAAACTCCTTTCTATGATATGAATTTAAATATAGTCAACCCAAACAGCGCCATTATTTGCTGAGCGCACGCAATTTTCTACCCATCTTACTCCCTCTACGCCCGCTCGGATATGTGGAAACCATATTTCGCTTGTACCTTTAATACCTAGTCGTGTATTATCCATCGCTTTTGCGAATCTTGCATATAAATTTGACCAAGCTTCGAATAACCCTTCAGGATGTCCACCACCAATACGATCCTCTTCTAAGGCTAGTGGGTGCAGGTAAGGCATACCTCTTTCTAATATTTGTGCCGGTTCTCCTTGAATTTCGTATCGAAGCTGGTTAGGTTGTTCACTCCACCATTCAATGCTCGCTTTGGAGCCTACAATTCTAATCTTTTGACCGTGCATAGATCCTGCATTTATCGCTGAAGACCATACCGTTCCAACCGCTCCATTGTCATATTTCATGATTGTATAGGCATTATCTTCTAAAGGAGCACGCTCTTTGATAAAGCTTTGCCTTGTACACATTAACTTTTCTATTTTTAAGTTTGGTAACATAATTTCAGATAAAAACAGCGGGTGGGTACCTAAGTCTCCTAAAACATAACTTGGTCCAACCATTTTAGGATCTACACGCCATTTTGTGCTAGCGTTCTTCTTTTCTACTGCCTCTGAGTGAAACCCGTGTGCAAATTGCATATTGACAAGACGGATGTCTCCTAATTTCCCTTCCTCAATCAGCTGTCTTCCTTGTTCAATCATTTGATGGCCGGAATAACCATATGTGATGCCAACAATTTTATTCTTCTCTTCTGCTAACTTTAATAGCTCTTCGGCTTCTTGTGTTGTAAAACAAAGAGGTTTTTCACAAATCACATGAAGATCCGAAAGTAGTGCAGCTTTACAAATTTCATAATGCGTACCATTTGGTGTGGCAATCGAGACAGCCTCAATACCGTCACTTCTTTTTTGTTCTTCTTCAAACATTGTCTGATAATCTGAGTAACATCGTGAGGGGTCGATATGTAGGTTGATTCCAAAGGATTGTCCTCTTTCTGGATCAATATCAAATGCCCCTGCAATCAACTGAAAGTTCCCATCTCGTAAAGCGGAAGATCTATGAATATACCCAATTTGGCTCCCGCGTCCTCCGCCGACCATCGCCCAACGAATGGGACGCTCGATTATTTTTTCACCATTAATCATTTAACGATTCCTCGCTTTCAATTCGTTTGCAAAACCAAGTTTGTTCAGAAAATCTACACTTTGTTTGACATCTTCTAAGCTTGTATCAGCATCTCGCGGGTCACGTTCTTGTTCAAACGTCACGTATCCTGCATAGTTTAGTTCTGTTAATAGATGCCGAATTTTATGATAGTCTATGACTCCTTGACCGATTGGGCACATGACTCCTTTAGCACATGCTTCAAAAAATTGTGTGCGCTCTTTCATGACTTGGTGATACGTGTCTAAATGAATATCTTTAAAATGCAAGTAGTCTAATCTGTTCGCACATCGTTCGATCCATTCGATAGGGTCCATTTTTGAATAGTATAGATGACCAGTGTCTAAACACAGACCTGCTGTTTCATGAGGAATTTCATGTAACAACCTATTGATTTCATCTTCAAACTCAATGTAACCACCTGCATGAGGATGAATCACAGCCCGGACTCCGTAGTTATTCCATGCATGTTCTGCAATCTTTTTAATATGCTGGATCATCTGTTTCCATTTCTGTTCTGATAAACGAGGAGCCTCTTCCGGCCTTCCTGCATGTTTATTCCTCTCTTCGTGCCCCCAGTCGATGACAACTAAATAAGGGGCTTGATACTGATGATGTTTTAATGCAGGGGCTGCGGGTAATTTGGTTATAAAAGAGCAGATATCGTCCACTTGTTTTATGAGATTTTCAATATTTTCTTGATCTACTAAATTGTCAAAAATAGTACCTGCTATAATCGTTAAATCCAATTCTGTTAAAACCTTTGTGACTTTTGGTATGTCAAAAGGGATATATCCATAAGGTCCTAGTTCAATTCCATGGCAACCAGCTTGTGAGGCTTCATTTAAGACTCTTTCCCATGGAGGAAGGTATGGATTTTTCGGATCATCAACACCCCAGCAGCAAGGGGCACCTGCAATTTGAATAGACATAGACATTTCTCCTCGCTTTATGGTGTTTTATCTAACACATTCATTTGTATTGCTGTCTTCTTTTTGTTTTGTTCTAACTCCTCATGAGTTTTCAAAAATGTTGTTAAATATCCGCTAAATAAATATAAGGCTGCAAAGATGAGAATGACGCCACTTGTTCCTAACGGCTCTATAAAGAGGCTGACAATGAATGGTGCGACAAACACGCTTAAACCAGATCCTAGATTGTGTACAGACATTGCGGCTCCTCTGTCTTTTGCTGGAGCCATAGAAGGGATTAGCGCCGTAATAGGTACATAGCCCGCTAAAAAAAATCCAAATAAACATGAGATCAATATCATTCCGATTAAACTGTGACCAATTATCATCGGGGCTATATAGATGGCGATGGTCGATAGAGCACAGCCTACACATCCAAACCAAATGATCGTTTTTCTCCATCCGATGCGATCTCCAATAAAACCAAATAATAAGTTTGATAAAATATTCACAACGAAAATGGATGACCAAATTTGTAACCATTCTTCAGTTGAGTAACCGTATTTTATGAGATAACTAGGTAAAAATATGGCAAATCCATATTGACCTAATGTTCCGATTATTTTGACTATTGCACCTACCGCTAACCTTGGACGCTCAAACATATAAAATATTCCGCTTAATAGCTCCTTGATAGAAGATTGATCTTTTGTATTTTGTTTCACTTCATCTTTTGTTAGCACAAGTGCGATAATGGCTCCTATCAAAACAAAGAAGATACCTGTGTATAATACATAAATATGACCTATAATAGGTATCGCTATAGAGGAATAAAATGGCCCTGCAACATTTAATCCGCATGTAAATACGAACCAAAACCATCCTACGGCTCGTGCCAATATTTTTTGCTCTGCCCGATACGTGATCCAAACGATAAATGAATAAGCAAACAGCGGGTAGCCTACACCTCTTAACACATATGTAACGAGCATAACAGGGTAGTTCAAGTTGGAAACACCTAGAGCGATAAAAGGAATAGAAGATATCGTAAACATGATAAATCCAGCCCACATCACTCTTCTTATTCCCCAAATTTGAGCTAAGACCCCTGATACCCAAGCAGCTATTCCGACAGCTAAACCATATGCCGCAAATAATTGAGCAGACTGTGTGACGGATAGTCCCCTTTCAACTAAATAAGGTGACAGCCAACCTTGTTCCAATCCATCTCCAATCATGAAAAGTATCATGCCAAGATATCCCCATCTTAGCGAGTATGGAATACCTATTTTAGTGAAAAAAAGCTTATTTTTTTCACTCATTTTCTTCCCTCCTTCACAAAAGAAAGCGCATACAATATGTTTGTGTATTTATTATAAATCTCAAAAACATTTTGTTCCTTCAAATTATTGTTTAAATGTATTGGAGTTTCGTCATATTTATCGTTATTTTCATCAAAAACCTTCACGATCTTGTGTTAAAAATAGTCTAGTTTCATTTAAACACCCCGCCATAATTGACGATATTTTTTAGGAGATATGCCAATCAGTTTTGTAAATAAAGATGTGAAATAGTTTGGATTATCATACCCGGTCATACCGGCTATTTGTGTAACGGTAAAATTCGTGTTGATTAGCAGCGATTGAGACTCACCAATCCGTCGACGAATGATATACTGAATTGGTGAGAATCCAGTGTGTTTCTTAAATAAATGGGCAATATAATAAGGGCTAGCATTCATTTCTTTTGCTATAGAAGAAAGTGTGATATTTTCAGCATAATGAAGATCAATATATGATTTGATTTTTAAGAATAGAGAGCAGCAGACTTCTTCTGTCATAAGCGGTTGTTCTTTAGGGATGGTTAACAGCAATGAGATAAGAGCGGATAGTAAATAACTACATGTTTCTTGGTGACCAGGTTGATTTGTTTTGACCTGGAAAAGGATCATCTCTAATAAAGTTTCTATTTGATGAGCTTGATCCCCGCAGTTCCATACACACGACATTGATTCAGGTACTAAGTGATTCTCTGGTAAGCCTGGGCACTTAACATTTTTCATTCCTACGCAGTAAACACTCATTCTAGATGTTTGATCCATGTACTCGTCATGCAAAACATGACTATTATATATTAAGATATCTCCTTCTTTGACATCATATATGTTATTGCCAATCAAGTGCCTTCCTTTACCTTTTTTGATAAAAACAATCTCTAACATTTGCTTATGCATATGCATTGTTCGCGGTAAATTAGTGTGCTCTTCATTGGCATGACAAACATAAACGAGTTCTGGTAATGTTTGATCTAAACACTTGGAGGAAGTAGCTTGTTGATGTACTAAATATTGTCCCATGGATTCATCTCCCCTATATGATTTGTGATTATACCTACAAGAAAACTTTATATTTTGCCAATGCTGTCATGATAAATATTATGTTTCATCGCTTTGCTTTTCCATCTCGCAGCAAGTAATGTAGCAATTCCACCTAGCAAGGCAGCAAAGTAAAAACCTGCACTAAGCCCAAACCAAGAGTTGAAAATTCCTGCGATAAAGGGTCCTCCAAAAATTCCTATTGCATAGATCGCTTGATATGCACCAACAACCGTTGATTTCATGTGATCAGAAGCTGACTGGTAACACATACCTAATAATAGAGGGAAAATAAAACCTAATGATAGCCCCATCATCGCTTGTATGATGTAAAAAATAGCTGGCTGAGTGGTGATAGGCATTGTAAAAATACACATTGTGGCAAACATAAATGAGCCGATTAAAACCATCCATTGTTTTCTTATCGAAGAAGCGATTTTACCTATTATTAAAGGTGCGATTGCATGTGGAATCATAAAAGAGAAAGTGGTCAATCCTAACTGGCTTTTAGGAATACCAATACTTAATGCATAAGCTGATGTAAACCCAAACGTTGTAATAAAAATCATAGCGTGTGCCAAAATGGATAAAAACGATAGTTGAAGAAGCGTTTGTTTCTTCAAAGTGAATAAGAGCGATTTCAATTCTATTTGACTACGACTCCTAGAATGTTTTGGTTCAGATATAAACAGCAGTAAAACAAATGCAAGGATACAGAGCAAACTACCAAGAAAATATGGTGCATGCCACCCCCATTGACTTACTAAATACCCACTCAGTCCCATTCCAAGAAGTTGTGCAAATACGACAATAAATGAAATGAGATTCATTGCTTGATTAGATTCATGTTCATGGTAATAACTTGCATACATCACAGTAAACACGACCCAGGTTGCGGCCGCTAATCCAGCGAAGCAGCGGGCAATTAAAGCAAAAACCAAATCTTCTGTTAAGAAAAATATGAGGCAGCTGATCGTGCTGGCTAAAATTCCGAGCAGAATAAAAGGTTTTCTTATTTTCATATAATCCGCTAATATCCCTAATGGGAGTCTGCATAAAAGCTGCAGGAATCCATAGCTGCTTAATATGAGACCGATTAAGAGATAGTCACCCCCTAATGTCTCCAAATAGGGGGATAAAACGGGCACATATAGAAATTGTGAAAACCAAAAAATGAATGAAATAATGGAGAATATCACTTTATTTTTCATGATTCATTTCCAACTTGTGATCAATGCATCGTTTAAATCAATAACGTGCAGTAACCATTTTTTTCCTTGTGTAAAATTCAACCCCATCTGTACCATTTGCATGAAGGTCTCCATAAAATGATTCCTTCCAACCAGAGAATGGGAAGAATGCCATTGGAGCTGGAACCCCAACATTAATTCCAAGCATACCTGCTTCAATTTGATCTCTAAATGTGCGAACACTTGCGGCGCTATCAGTATATAGACAAGCTCCATTTGCAAATTTTGAGGCATTTGCAAGCTCTATTGCTTCATTCAGTGATTTTACTCGCACAATGGATAAAACGGGTGCAAAGATTTCATCCTGCCAAATTTTCATTTCTTGTGTAACATGATCGAAAATCGTTGGGCCAATAAAATATCCTTCATCATTCGTAATGTCGTCTTTTCGTCCATCTCGAATCATATGTGCCCCTTCATTTATTCCTTGCTCGATATATTGAAGTGTACGTTCTTTATGTCCTTCACGAATAACAGGCCCTAAAAAAACATTGTCATCCATACCGTTTCCAATCACGATTTTGTTCGATTCTTCAACTAATTTTCCAATGAATTGATCAGCAATTTCCTCTTGCACCGCAACAACAGCTGCTGCCATACATCTCTCTCCAGCAGAACCAAAAGCTGCTCCAATAATTTGTTTAATAGCACCATCTAAATCCGCATCATCTAATACGATGGAATGGTTTTTTGCGCCGGCAAGAGCCTGCACCCTTTTTCCATGCTCTGTTCCTTTTTTGTACACATATTCTGCTACTGGCTGTGAACCAACAAATGAAATTGCTTTGACCTGTTTGTGCTCAATTAGTCCATTTACTACATCATGAGCACCGTTTACAATGTTGAGCACCCCTTTTGGTAACCCTGCTTCAGCAAATAGTTCTGCAAGTCTTGCTGCTAGAAGAGGTGTTCTCTCTGATGGCTTTAAGACGAATGTATTTCCGCAAGCAATCGCCAATGGAAACATCCAGCAAGGAACCATCATCGGAAAGTTAAAAGGCGTAATACCACCAATAACACCGATTGGATATCGATACATTCCAGATTCAATGCCTGTTGCTATGTCAGGAAGCTGTTTCCCCATCATTAATGTCGGTGCACCCGCTGCAAATTCCACACACTCAATCCCCCGTTGAACTTCACCACGAGCTTCAGTTAAGCTTTTTCCATTTTCTAAAGTTACTAGTTCAGCGAGTTCATCCCAATTTTCCACGAGCAGCTGCTGATATTTAAAAAGAACACGGGCTCGTCTAGGTACAGCTGTTTTTGACCATGTTTGAAATGCTTCATTCGCAGCTTGAACTGCGCGTTCAACATCCTCTTTTGTAGATAATGGAACTTCAGCAATCACTTTACCAGTTGCAGGATTGAAAACAGATTCTGTTTGACTGCTTACGGATTCAAGCCATTCTCCACCAATATAATTCTTCACTGTTCTTATTGTTGTTTTTGTCATCATGTTCTCCCCTTTTTAAAGTAGAATTTCTTCTGCTGTTTTCATGAATGATTCAATTTCTGAAACAGATGGCATAGCCTCTGAGGAGCTGTGCTTAGAGATGACAATGGAAGCAGATGCACTTCCAAAACGCATCGCTTCTTGTAATGTCATATCATTTAGTAATCCATAGATAAGTGCTGAAGCATAGGAATCTCCAGCTCCGAATGTTTTGAGTACTTTCGTTTTAAAAATGCCGCTTTGATGAGAAAGACCGTCTTGAGTATAAGCAATTGATCCTGAACCGCCGTGTTTAATAATGACAATTTTCGCGTGATGGTCCAACCATTTTTTAGATGTTTTAGCGTCATTAGATGGTCCGTCGGAGGTCAATTTTTCCATCATATCAAACTCTTCTCTTGTACCGATGAGTAAATCGGATTTCTCGGCTGCTAGATTGTAGTAAATCGCTGTTTCTGCTTCTGAATTCCACGTATACGGTCGATAATCTAAATCAAAGATGACGTTGACTTGATGTTTCCTAGCATAATCAAGGGCGACGAAAACGGCTTCTCTTGATGGACTTTTTGCAAGGGCTGTTCCTGAAATGAGTAAAGATTTAGCATTTTTAATGTAATTTTCCGAAACATCGCTTACTTCTAATTTCAGATCGGCCACGTTGTCACGGTACATTAAAATACTACAGTCTTCAGGACTTTTAATTTCTGTGAAGGCAAGCCCTGTCATAGCTCCGGTCTGGTCAATCGATATTCCCTCTGTATCGACATGATTTTGTTTGAGGTATTTTGTAGCAAAACGTCCCATTTGATCATTGGCTACTTTTCCAATGAACCCTGTCTTCATACCAAGCCTTGACAGACCAATCGCAATATTTGCAGGAGAGCCGCCGACATATTTTGTGAATGTGAGGGTCTCTTCCATTGGACGATCAATTTCATTTGCATTTAAATCAATACACAATCTCCCGAGCGCAATGACATCTAATTTTCTATCTTTTTTAAAAGTCAAATAAGACATGGTCATTTCCCCCTGCTTTCCGATAATTTGTGCTCCATTACCCATTCATGCTCTTTGCTGTTTTGAAATTTCCAAGTGCGGACTGGTCCAGCCATTACGTTTAAGTAATAACTTTCATAACCAGGAGGCGCAGCAACAGGATGATAACCTTTTGGTACAAGAACGGCTTCTTCATTTTGAACAGACATTATTTCATTTAAAGATAAATCATCTGTATACACTCTTTGGAGAATAAAACCATGCTTTGGATTGACTTTATGATAATATGTTTCTTCTAAATAAGATTCATAAGGTAAATTGTTTTCGTCGTGTTTATGAGGCGGATAACTTGACCAGTTTCCCTCAGGTGTAAATACTTCCACTACTAGTAAGTGATCTGCAGGAGCTTGTTCTGGTAAAATATTATGAACCTGTCTAGAGATGTTGTCTGCTCCCCTCTGTTCAACACCAACTTGAGCTGGAGTAATCAGGCGAGCTGGAAAAGTTCCTTTACCCGGTGAAGAACAGATCGCAATTTCAACATCAGTGAGAGCGTCAATCGTGAATTGATCATTATTTGGCACATAAATGGAATAAGGTGGTGTTTTTTCAAATACATCCATCCTTTGACCAACATGCTCCCATTTTTCTAACTTGGTTGAAATGTGAAGTTTCCCAGATAAAATCACAATACACACTTCTTGATCGTTGGTTTGCTTTTGAAGCGTTTCCCCTTGCGATAGCTTATACACTTCAAAACCAATGTATTTCCATCCTGCTGATTGCGGGGTGATACTTAATACCTTTCCATCTGAATCACGTTTATATGGTGGAACAATTAATTCAGGCATCTATTTTCCTCACCTTTCTGTTTTATTTAATATTTTCTTGCCTTTTCTAATTGTTTTTCTTTCAATTGATAGGCTTTTTTGACTGAATCTTGCTGAGTTACTTCTGAAATTCCTACATGCCACCAAGATCCATAGCCATCTGTCATGGTTTTTGGTAAAACTTTCACATCAATTAAAGTGCTAACCGTTTGTTTTTTTGCATCTTCAATGGCAGCCTTGAGTTGGTCCAAAGTATGTACTTCATACGTTTTTGCTCCGTATCCAGCGGCAGACTGAGCAAAATTGATTCTCAAGATATCCCCATCTAATTGCCCTGTTTGCTGATTGCGAGCTCGAAATTCAGTAGCAAAACTGTTAATTCCATGATCCATTTGTAAATTGTTAATACATCCAAAGCCAGAGTTATCAAAAAGGATAATGTTTATTTTCAATCCTTCTTGGAGACTTGTCACCAATTCACTATGAAGCATTAAATAGCTGCCATCTCCACTTAGGGCATATACCTCTTTCGTCGGTTCAGCTATTTTCACTCCCAGTGCAGAAGCAATTTCATATCCCATACATGAATAACCATATTCTAAATGATACGTATTTCTTTCTTTGGCCACCCACATTCTCTGTAGATCCCCTGGAAGACTGCCTGCTGCACAAGTAATAATAGAATCTTCCGCTATCCATTCATTGATATGTCCAAGTACAGTCGTTTGAGGTAATTCAGTATTGAGACTATTTTTATATTCTTCTATCTGCTGTTGATCAAAATGTCCTTTTATTTCTGGTACGAAATCTTCGCCTGTAAACTGGATGTCCTTTAAGCGAGCAAGTTCTTGATCCCATTCTTTTTTAGCCTGGTGGATCTCATCTGTAAATGCGGAACTGTATCCATCTAATGCTGTCATGAGTGCCTCTAATCCCGATTTTGCATCAGCAATAATTTTTGTGGCTTCTAATTTGGAAGCGTGGAATTCTGATAAATTGATCGTTAGAACATCTGTTTCGGGATAGAACAATTTAGATGAAGTCGTAAAATCCGTGAAGCGTGTGCCAACACCTATGATGAGATCGGCATTTTGGGCGATATCATTTGCCGCTTTATTTCCTGTAACACCAATCCCTCCAATGTTTAATGGATGGGTACTTTCAATTGCGCTTTTTCCTGCCTGTGTTTCACTAAATGGGATATGGAAAGTTTCTGCAAAATGACGGAAGGTCTCGGCTGCTTCGGAGTAACGCACACCTCCCCCTAAAATCAGAAGGGGTTTTTCTTTTGATCGAATAAGAGATGCGGCGGCCTCTATACTTCTATTCGATGGTTTCTGGCGGTCAATATAATGCACACGTTCTTTAAAGAAATGAAGTGGATAATCCCATGCTTCTCCCTGGACATCTTGAGGAAGACAAATGGTGACGGCTCCTGTATCTGATTGATCCGTTAAAACTCGCATGGCACTAATCATAGCTGACATTAACTGTTCGGGCCTTGAAATACGATCCCAATACTTACTAACTGAGCGAAAAGCATCGTTTGTGGAAAGCGTTAAATCATGAGTTTGTTCAATCTGTTGTAAGACTGGATCTGGTTGTCTAGTTGCAAAAACATCTCCAGTCAGAAGAAGAAGTGGAATTTGATTAGCTGTTGCTGTAGCAGCAGCAGTGACCATATTAGCTGAACCAGGACCTACCGAGGAAGAGCACGCGATAATTTGCCGGCGGTTGCTCTGTTTTGCAAACGCCGTAGCAGCATGTGCCATTCCTTGTTCATTTCTCCCTTGATACACTTTGAGGTCTCCAGGATCCTCCTGTAATGCTTGACCAATCCCTACGACATTTCCATGTCCGAATATAGTGAAAACGCCTTGAACAAAAGGTGTTTTTTTTCCGTCAAATTCAATAAATTGTGCATTTAGAAATTTGACTAATGCTTGACTCATCGTTAATCTGATAGATTTCATACATTACCACTCCTTATTGTGTCATTTTAGTTTACAAGATCATGTTTTCATCTAATCCGTAACAATTAATTTCACGTTGTTTGTTTGCATCCATGTTTGATACCTTTCACTTAATTGTTTATCGGTAATCACATAATTTACAGCATTTAATGTGCAATAGGTCACCATCGCTTGCTTATCAAACTTTGTATGATCGACTAAAAGAAAAACTTCTCCCCCTTTTTTGACAACTACTTCTTTCATGCTGCTTTCAACAGGAGAAGAGTTTGTCACACCATTTGTGATGGAGACACCAGTTGATGCCATGAATACTTGATCAAAATTATATTGGTCTATCACCCTAGAGATGGAATGGTCAGAAAAGGATTTCGTTTTTCTTTCTAAAAAACCACCTGTCGAAATGATCGTTAAATTATGGAAAGGCATTGCTTGGAAGATAAAGTCCATATTATTAGTGACAATCGTAAGCGTTTTTTGGTGGATGTAATGGATCATTTCCAGTGTAGTTGTTCCTGAGTCTATAAAAATAGTATCTCCGTCTTTCACCATACTTGCTGCCACTCTAGCAATCGACTGTTTTGCTGTTTGGTTTTTGATTTGTCTATCATCAAAAGATTCTAAGCGAGCGAGTTTAAAAGCAACACCGCCATAAACCTTATGAAAATGACCTTGTTCGACTAATTTTTGTACATCTCTTCGAATGGTATTTTTCGATACTTCGAACGTGGTCACTAAGTCATTAAGAGACACACATTGATGTTCTATGACGTATTGCTTTATTCTTTCAAGCCTTTTGTTTTTTAGCATGATTTTCTTCCTTTTTATAACTAAATTAACGTTGTCATTGGCTGTGTACTCTCTGCTGAGAGCCAAACTCCTTTATTTTTTCTTTTACAACGCTTTTAATCGCTTGCTGACCTGGCGTTAAGAGCGTTTGTGGATCATAAGTCTCTTTATTTTTCATGAATATGTCACGAGTAACAGCAGACCATGCTTGAGTACATTCTGTATTCACATTTATTTTTGCATGACCAAGTGCAATTGCTTTTTGGATAAGTGGTACAGGAATGCCTGATCCCCCATGAAGTACGAGTGGAATCCCAACCTTTTTGGATATGTACTCCATTTCTTTAAACCCTAATTTTGGCTCCCCTTGATATGGTCCATGGACTGATCCAAGTGCTGCTGCCAAAGCGTCTACATTTGTTTCTTCAACCAACTGAATACATTCAATCGGATCTGCGTAGTTCACATTTCCAATCAGTCCATCTTCCATTCCACCAACAGTACCGACTTCTGCTTCAACAGACACTCCTTTCGATTTGGCATACTCTACAACTTTTTTTGTCATTTCTATATTTTTTTCAATAGGAAGCCGTGAACCATCAAACATGACTGAGCTAAAGCCTGCATCAATAGCAGCTTTACACCTTTCAACACTCATTCCATGGTCTAAATGAAGAGCTACCGGAACTGTGACAGCCATGTCTTCGACTAATCCATTTACCATTCCTACAATCGTTCGAAACCCACCTAGAAATTCTATGAGTCTATCAGAAGCAGCTAAAATAATTGGTGATTTTTCTTCTTCAGCTGCCTGTAAGATGGCTTTTGCCCATTGAAGCCCATTGATGTTAAATTGGCCGACAGCATAGCCGGTATTTCTTGCCTCGAAGATCATAGTCTTCATTGGTATTAATTCGGAATGAATATACATTTTTCTTAATCTCCTTATCAATTTAAAATCAATGATTGCAGCACTTTTGAGCCAGTGGAGTGATGTTGGCAAACAAAAAATGTGTATACTCTCTGAAACCACGTATAGGTTTTTAAAACTTATGACCATATAAATGGTTAACAATTGAGTATTTAATGTGGATTTATGAGTAACTTTTGGTTAACTATAGCTACATCATAATGTTAAAAGCGCTTTCAGTCAATCAATTATTAGAAAAAACAAAAAATAAAAAGCTGAGTTTTTCTAAACAACCTTCTTATTCAAAGCCAAAACCTCATAAAAAAGCTGCCGAGTTTATCGACAGCTTCACTTTAATGGCCCCTTTTTTGTTTCTTTTGATCATTTCAATTATGAAGAGAATGATTCTAAAAATGAATGATTCCTAATTCTATTGATGTTTTAATTGCTTCAGCTCTTGATGTCACATTTAGTTTTTGATAAATGTTTGTTAAATGTGCTTTTACAGTTCTTTCGGAAATTCCCATATCAAATGCAATTTCCTTACTCCGAAACCCTCTAGCTACTGCTTGCAAAACGAGCATCTCTTTTTCGGTAAGCAAGTGGTTGTCTGTTTTCAATTTTTCTTGAGGTTCTTTGTGTACGGTTGATTCAAATACCTTTGAGGCCACATTTGATTGAAGTAAAATGTCTCCTCTGATGGCCGCTTCAATTGTATTAAATAAGTTTTCTCTGCTGGCATCCTTTAAGAGGTAGCCTTTTGCACCAAGCTGTAACCCTTGAATCATTAATTTCTCTTCATTATAAGTAGTGAGAATGAGTACGGGAACTTTTATTTGAAGAGTCTGCATTTCTCTAAGCATATCAAGCCCGCTCATCATAGGCATGTTGAGGTCAAGTAATACAAGGTCTGGGGATTTTTCTTTTATGACATCTATCCCCTTTCCTCCATCTTCTGCTTCTCCAACTACTTCAAATCTTTCGTCTGTTTCAAGAATTAATTTTAATCCTTCTCTCACAACATAATGATCATCAACAATCACAATTCGATAAGACACTGTATTTACTCCTTTTTCAAAGGTATGTTCACTATTACTTGTGTACCTTCATTTTTTTTACTTTTCAAATGGATCTCTCCACCAAGCAGCCGAACACGTTCTGACATACCAATGATTCCGTAATGTCCAAAAGTGGATTCTCGTTTTTTCTCATCAAATCCCACTCCATTGTCTGCTATTTCCAAATGGATGTGATCACCTTGTTGTACCATTACTAACTCGACTTGGCTTGCTTTGGCATGTTTTGAAACATTCGTTAAGCATTCTTTTATCATGTAAACTGTATGTTCAATAAAAAAAGGCGACATATTCTGAGGTACAGAGATCTTTGTACGAATTGGGATATTCGTTGCTGTCGTAAATCGATTTACTTCATTTTTCACTGTTTCGGTTAAATCGGATTGATCATGACGATCCTTCCGAAGGTCATCAATCACCATTCGTGCCTCACCTAATGTTTTTCGCGCTTGGCTCATTGAGCCCTTGATAATGCTTTGAGCACGCTCGGTATTTTGATTCTCTAAATGTGCTTGAACAGCTTCCAATTGCATAATAATGCCTGCAAGCCCTTGCGCAAGGGTATCATGTAAATCTCTCGCCATTCTTTGACGCTCATTAGCAAGGGTTAACTCTTCCACCTGCTGATGTGCGAGTTCGAGTTCCTTTAGAAACGTTTGAGTTCGAATTCTAGCCTTTACTTGTCTAAAAAATAAGATAGAGTATGCAACGACCACAATAAGGATAAGAAATAAAATCGGAATGTAGACAGTCAGATCATCTGTATCATTAACCAAAATAAGAGCTAGAAAAAAAAGCACATAAAAACAAAGTCCTGTCAAAATAATTTTTAATGTATGATAGTATACACCAATGCTCTGAGCAATTATGATCGGTAAAAGACCAATTAAAATCACAGGAGAGGCAGCTGGCATGGCTAAAACACAAAGTAGAATAACGATTCCTTGTATGAAGAAATAAATCCAAGGCTTCTTCTGGAACCAATAATATGACCACCAATGAAAAATCAGATGAATTGCAAAAAGGCCAGAAAAAAACAAACTTGAAAGCGATAAAGATACTGTTAAAAACTGAAAAATCATCGCTGCAGCATAAACAAGAATGCCCCATAATAACGTGGGAATTCGGGAATATATCATTTCATTAAATGGGTCTATCCGTTTTTTACCCATAAACGCTCACCTTCCAAATCCCATCATAACACGAAAAATACCGCCCGCCTTTTAAAGAGGCAATGGCGGTATTAGAATTTTAACATTTTAAAAAGAATAAATTATATAATCTTCTTTTCTTTTTGGGCAATTGACTCTCCTTCAATATCAATATGCGGAAGCAATCGTGCCAGCCATTTAGGTAAGTACCAATTTGCACGCCCTAATAGCATCATACAAGCGGGGATAAAGGTCATTCTAATGACAAATGCATCGAATAAAACCCCAAATGCCAATGTTAATCCCATTGTTTTAATAATCAAGTCTTGAGCAAAAATAAAGCTTGCGAAAACGGAAATCATAATTAAGCCTGCTGCAGTTACAACCCTGCCACTATGCTGTAATCCAGAAATAACAGATTTCTTTGCATCCTGAGATAGAAGGAATTCTTCCCTCATTCTACTAACTAAAAATACTTCATAATCCATTGCAAGACCAAATAATATTCCTGTTACTAGTACAGGCATAAAGTTCAACAGAGGACCTGCTGCAGGTATTCCAAACAATTGCGCAAGGTGTCCATCCTGTAAAACAAAGACAGCAAAACCTAATGTAGCAGTTAATGTCATTAAAAACCCTAGTACAGCTTTTAATGGAACAAGGAATGATCTAAATACAAGAATCATTAACACTAAAGCAAATCCAATAATGACTCCTGCAAATTTCGGTAATGCTTCACTGAGTCTATCTGAAATATCTATATTCACGGCAGTAGAACCTGTCACAAGAAACTTTGTGTCAGTTACGCTCGATTCATTTCGAATGTCTTTCACTAATTGCTTCGTTTCTTTATCCTCCGGACCACTTCTAGGTAAGATTGTTAACATGGCGTACTCACCTGATTGATTAGGTATCGCCGGCGTGATTTGTTTGACACCATCCATTTTTTCTAACAATTTTGATGATTCCTCGATGGACTTGGATTTCATCGTTTTATCTGCTTGAGAGGCATCTACGATAACAACAAGTGGTCCATTAAACCCCTTGCCAAATCCTTCTGCTAAAAGATCGTATCCTTTACGTTCAGTTGTTTCTTTGCCTTTCATACCGTTATCCGGAAGACCAAGCTCCATATGAAGTGCTGGCCAGCTTACCAATCCTGTCAATAAAATGACACCTATCATTATTTTACCCGGATGCTTTTGAATAAATCTTCCCCAGCCCATTGTTTTTTTCTCTTTTTTTGGCTGTAATTTAGAAAATAACTTATTTTTCCTAGAAGGACTCACCTTATCTCCAAGAAGCCCTAGTATAGCTGGAACAATCGTGAGAGAAACAAGCATAACAGATAGTACCATAAAGGCTCCCACAAGGCCCATGATACCTAGAAATGGTATGTCAACTAATACAAGTCCACATAATGCAACAATAACAGTGACGCCCGCAAATAATACAGCACTTCCTGCGGTACCCACTGCTCTAGCAGCAGCCTCATTCAAATTGTAGCCTTCTGCTAACAGCTGTCGATATCTTGAAATGATAAACAGTGCATAATCAATTCCTACTGCAAGACCAATCATCACCGCTAATGTGAGACTAAATGCAGACATTTCTACAAAGTTTGAGGTGATTAAAATGACCATAACACCTATTACTAACCCAATCACAGCCGTCAATATTGGTAATCCTGCGACCAAAAGTGAAGCAAATGTAAAGGCTAAAATCAAGAAGGCGAAGACAATCCCTATGATTTCAGAAATCCCACCTATTTCAATTTCAGAGAATGCGACGGAGCCGCCTAATTCTGTTTGGATGCCGGCATCTCTTGAAATCTTAATGCTATTTAATACTTTCTCTTTTGAGGATTGCTTTACCTTATCCGCTTTCACTCGATACGTAATATCCGCATATCCTATCTTCTTATCTTTACTTATCGTAAAGTTTTGATATAAATCGGTCACCTGCTTAACTGCTTTATCTTTTTTAATTTCTTTTATCGTCTCATTAATTTTATCTTTCACTTTCTTTGCTTCTAATGTTTCATCTTTAGGTGCTTTAAATATCAGACGAATTGTTCCCTCATCATCACCTGCTGGGAACTTCTTTTCCAAGAGATCCATCGCTTTTTCAGATTTTGTTCCTGGAATCGACATATCTCCATTAAATGAAACGCCTGTCCCTATTGTTGCTGCAACTACAGCTACTAAAATAAGTAACCAACCGATTAACATTCGTTTAGGCTTAGTAAAAGCAAAGTTTCCTAAGTTATATAAAAATTTAGCCATTCACTTACTCCTTTTTCATTGAATTCATGATATTCACCTCTTTATTCTACGCAATGAAATAGTGAAGTGAAATTGTACTTTTGGGCAAAAGGGATTGTACATTCAGGCAAGAAAAAGAGCATCTCTCTTGAGATACCCTTCATATTTATATTGAAGATCTGCCATATATCCTCTTCTATATAAATCCCAATATCTCATTTTGTTGATGCGCTAGTTCCATTCCCTCTGCTAGATAAAGAGCGTTCATTTTATCTATATCATCATCTGGCCAATTCCGGATCAGTTGACGCAATCTCGCAGCGACGGTCTGACAAACATCTGGTGATAAGTAACTATCAGAATCGGGTTGTTCCAGCAATGGGATGATGTCGTCATGGTAGTTTTTAAAGGGTATTTCCCCACCAAACCCCTCCATATCATCTAAATTCATACCAATACTAGCTGCTAACCTTTTTCTAAAATCATGGAAGTCACTGTATGACCAATGTGCCTCGCAATGAGTAAAATCCAATCCCATGAAGCATTCCTCCGCTTTCAAGTTGTATTCTACGGGTTATTTTGACTTAATCCCTGCCCCGCAAAGAGGTATGACAATGGTTTCTTTTGATTCCTTTTTATATTTCAAGTAGCCGGCAAAATTGACTGCAGATGTCACTTCTACATAAAATCCTTTCTCACTTAGTTTAGAGCGTGCATTCAATATCTCATTTTCTTCAATATCTATAAATGTACCATTGGTATCTTGTACAGCTTCTAGAATTTGTTTGGAGCGCGCCGGGGCAGCAATGGCTATCCCTTCTGCTAAGGTCCCTGTATTCGTAACAGGCGATGCTGATTCCTCCTCGTTTTGATAAGCTTTCACAAGAGGTGCACAGTTTTTCGCTTGTATGGCAATGATTTTCGGTATTTTATGAATCAAACCATTTTCAAATAACTCTTTAAAGCCATAATACGCTCCTAGAAGGAGAGTACCATTTCCAACCGGAATGATTAAAGCATCTGGTGCTCCTTTTATTTGTTCATAGATTTCATATGCGTATGTTTTTGTTCCCTCAAAAAAATAAGGATCATATACATGGCTTGCATAAAAAACGTTTTCGTCGTCTACTGCTTTTTGGGCTGCAGCAGCAATGTCCTCGCGTGTACCACGAATTTCTTTAATCGTTGCTCCATGGGCTTTTATTTGAGCGACCTTTTTAGGTGAAGTTTCATCGCTTAAATAGATGTCACATGCAATCTTGCAACGAGCTGCATAAGCGGCAATCGCTGTTCCTGCATTCCCGCTGCTATCCGCAATGACTTTTGATACCCCTAATTCCTTTGCCTTTGTCATTAAAACAGCAGCTCCTCGATCTTTAAAGGAGAGTGTAGGCATCATATAATCAACTTTTACATAAGTATTTGGCTCATTCGGATCTAAAAGGATTAACGGAGTTTGACCTTCACCCATTGTTACAGATTCCCAGGTCTTAGAACCCTTTGAAAATGGCATGGTTTCAACATAACGCCATAATGAGTTTGGATATTGATCCCAAGCCGCCATGTCTATTTTAGGGGTATCTTTCACCAGGTTTAATACGCCGTTACAATCACATTTCCATAGAGTTGGTGCCATCTCATACTTTTTCCCGCAATGGTTACAAATCAATTGATTCATCATCCATCATCCCTTCGGATAATTTTTTATACAAAATATATTATTTTATATATCTTAGGCAAAAAAATATTCTAAATATAAGAAATAGCATCAATTTCAATTTTGAAACCGAAATGTAATTCATTCGTTGGTACAACAGTACGTGCTGGTTGGTGTTCACCGAAAAATTCAGTGTAAACCGCATCTACTTTGTCCCATAGTTCAATATCAGAAATGTATAATGTCATACGCAAAATCTTTTCTTTTTTACTTCCAGCCGCTTCTACAATCATCTCCACATTTTTAAGCGCTTGTAATGTCTCTTCTTCAATGGGGCCGAATTCTTTTTCTCTCGTTTCAGGATTGATGGCAAATTGTCCTGAAACATAGACCGTGTTTTGATGAATGGTTGCGAATGCATAGTGTCCGTTGGCTTTTAGATTCCCTACCTCAAGGATGCTTTTCATTTCGTTTCCCCTTCATTCGATTTATGTTTGATCTCATCCAAATAGCTATAGACAGTGACTTTAGAAATTCCTAACATAGATGCGACCTTCTCAACAGATCCTTTCATTAAAAAGATTCCTTTTTCATCCATGAACCTTATTAATTCAATTTTTTCATAGCGTTTCATGACTGGGTGGACACTGTTTTGAATGATTTGTTGAATCAATTGATCTACGATTTCTTCCACATTTTCAAGATCATCATTTGTAGTTGTTTCATTCTCTTGAACTTCAACTTTTGTAGAAAGAAAAGTATCCATAAATTGCTGCATTTGATTCAATGCTTCAACATCAAAATTGATACAGAATGCCCCGATTACCTTTTGCTTCGAATCACGAATTAATGAAGTCGAAGAACGAATGGTACGGTTGTCTTCGGTTTTAAATGTATACCCAGCAAGATAATCTTCTTTAAAATCTTCTGATTGTAAAACAGTCTTTACCAAATGATCAAATGATTGACCGATTTTTCTTCCCGTCACTTGATGATTGACTGTAAACATGACAGATGCTTGAGGGTTCGTTAAATCATGAATCACTACTTCACAATTTGGTCCAAACATTTTTGCCGTAGATTTTGCTAAAGGAATATAGCTCTCTAATAAATTCTTTATATTTTCCATGCCTAAGCACCTCATTTGTTTATTCCACTATATTGTATAATTTTTTATATGTAAAAACAATATATAGATTTTTTTATATATGCTGAAAAAGTGGAGAAAATATAAAAAAGCAGCCATTGACTGCTTTTGCTTTTGCTCCTTTCTAATTGACTTCTTGCTGGATTCCATACAAAATGACTTCAATTCCCCACCTGAACCGTTCCATTGATACGGTATCACCTGCAAACATTTCTTCTTTCAGGCTATGGATGAAAGGAAACCGCGTTTTGTCTGCATCATGAAATGCTTTTTTTGTATCTGAAATCTGCGAAGAGCCATGTTTCTTCCAAGAGACCTTTTCGTATGCTACGGAAGATACGTATAACAGTAGCAGGTCTACTCCCCATGCAGCAGATGTAGATTTGATCCCACCTTCATGCAATGCAGCGAGAATATGTTCGGTCAACTGTAAAAAGTTCGTTCTTTGTGGGATGGTGGAAAGAGAAATTTCAGCAAGACCAGGTTTTTCGAATAGAGGTAAATGAAATTGAAAAACAATGAGATGTTTTGTGATATAGAAACAGGTGTATGTGGTGTAGGTGAAGAAGAGGATATTCAGGTCATTGATTTTCAGCAACCTAAAAAAACAATAACGCTCTATTATGTAACAGATCCGATTTGTTCGCATTGCTGGGCAATTGAACCTGTGCTGCGTCGATTTAAAGAGCAATATGGACATTATTTTCATTTCCAGACTGTGTTGGGTGGACTGTTAGAGAAATGGCATGGCGGTCCAATTGATCCTGCAAACGGAATTTACAAACCTGCTGATGTGGCTGGTCACTGGAGAGAGGTTGGAGAACATTCTCGCATGCCAATTGATGGGTCCTTAATGATTGACAATCCTGTTCAATCTTCCTACCCGCCCTCTCGCGTGTTCAAAGTGATTCAAAAACATCATGATGATGCACTAGCCTATACTTTTTTACGCCGTGCGAGAGAAGCGCTATTTGCATTCAATCAAAATATATCTGATGTCGCAGTGTTGATTGACATCGTCAACGACCTTGGACTTAACGGAGATGTGATTGTCCATGAAGCGGAGCTGCCAAGCGGCCAGGAATTATTAAATCAAGATTTTAAGCTTGTTCGAGACCTTGGTGCTAGAGGTTTCCCAACGATCATCTTCGTCAACGAAGAAAATAAAGGAGTCAAAATCACGGGAGGACGCTCATTTGAAGTCTATGTTGAAGGATTAAAGCAAGCTTTAAACACTGAAGAACTTGAACCGAAAAAACGCCCAGCTGTTTCTACCCTGCTCGAAAATGAAAAACTTCTATTTTCTAAAGAAATTGAAGTAATGTACGATGTTGACCAATCAAATGTACGGTCTTTTATGGAGAAAGAACTTCCGCAGCAGCAGTATCAAATGAAAGATGTGCTGGGGGAACTGTATTTTACAACTTCAACATAAGGAGAATGACGATGCCACATTTATTACAGGTGGATTTTAAGATGAAGGGCCCTTTCGGTGATGAAATGGCAAAAGAGTTTTCTGATTTAGCGAAAAGTATAAATGAGGAAGACGGATTCATATGGAAAATATGGACGGAGAATCCGGAGAAGAATGAGGCTGGCGGAATCTACTTATTCGAAACAAAAGAAGCAGCTGAAAACTATCTTGAGATGCATTCTAAAAGAATCACTAGCTTTGGAATAACAGACATTAACGCTAAAATCTTTAACATTAATGCTCCTCTTACTCATATCACAAAAGGTCCATTAAAAACTCATCAAGGTTGACACACGAAAAAAAGAGCGGCTGATGGCTGCTCTTTTTTTCGTGTGATTTCATCGATTCATCCACTTTACATGTTCTTTTTTCTCTTCATTGACGACGAGTTGAGAGATTTCAGGTCTTGAATAATGCCCGACTACATCGAAGTCGATTGGAATAATAGGAGTGTAAAATGAACAATATAAAACATACTTTGAAGGCTTTTTTTAAAATCGTGGCGGATATATATTTTGGGGATCAGAAATAGAAACAAATATTTTTCCATGGAGAAACAAAAAAAGCCTAATTCTCAAGGCTTTTTTTCATTTTAGATCACTTTCTGCTCGTTTTCTTAATCAAGTCCACGCCATCGTATGATAGACTTTCCACATGTACAGGCTTTTGCAGAATGTAATGATCAAAAAACGTCCTTGTATAGTCTGTGATAAGATTCCTCATCTCCATCGCATCCCGTTTGCCTCTCAGTTCTTCGTTTACACCGGTAAACACGATGTCGCAATAATCTAAATGTGCAGCATGATTAACAGAGAAATAATAGGTTTCCATGCTATTGTTTGCGCCAATGATTGCATTCATATGATAGTTAGGCTCAGAAAAAAGCAGCAAAAAGGTTTTTTTCAGGTCGCTGTCAAGAAGACCAAATGCACCGCTATCGAGGCCAATCCCACAGGCAAATCGGTCGTCATCCCGGCAAACAATCGCTGTCGTAGGCCCTCCGTAAGAATGTCCGATTATGCCCATGCCGGCATCAAGCAGCAATCTGCCATTAAAGATGGAATTGAGTTCCCCGGAGTCTAGTTTGTAAAGATAATCGGCTGCATACTTTACATCCTCTGCCTGTAATTCACTATATTTCGTTAACGGATGAAGTATTGGCAGTGTAAGGACGTTACGACATGTCTCAATGGCAGTTTCATCGTCTGGCCGCATCGTCATCTGACCAGCCAGCGCCATCATGTCTGGATCTTCAGAAAACGCCATAATGACATCTGAAAAATCCTTTGATACATTAAACAGACGCCCATCTTTACGCTTATACATCGTGCTGTTTTGATGACCGATACTGACGACAACATACCCCATGCTTGCAAGGTCTGTACAGATCACAGTCCCCCATTCTGGAGAGCCGCCCCCGCCGCAAACATAAAATAACACTGGATAGCGTTCTTCTTTCCCGGAAAGAGCCAGGTCGTCGTAACAATGCGTTTGGATATCGATAGAGAAAAAATCCTTTTCCTTCATATATTCAGTGACAAGCGGCTGGTCATGCAGCATTTCGTATACTTCAGGAAACATGTACGTTGATGGGGTCTTCACTTCATTGCTATCAGACGGATAGTATACAAATGCGGTCAGTTCCCTTTTTGAGTGATCAGATGCCTGTACTCAAAATCCATCTGTGTGCGCCCGGCAGTATAGCCGCCGATTGGTTCTGGGAATGCGTCATATCTTTTCATTCTTTTGTCCCCCTTATGATTTAAAGTGAGTGTGAAAGACACATTGCAAGATAAACGCCTTCAAAACGATGACCGCTCTCTTTATGTTTCTAGCTTTGTGATATAATAACTTGTCAATGCCAACCGCTTAGTGAAACAGAAATGAACTTGCTGGAAGGTATTCATCTTGTAAAAAAATCTGAAGAAAAGATAGGTGATCACAATGAGAAGGCTTGAGTCTGGTATGTCAGTAGACAATGAAATATTTTCTGATATTGTCAGGTATGAACACGAAACGATAAGCGGATCGACGATCAACAACTCGAATGTTCATTCACCTATATTTTGGAGCTGTCACCTGCGACATCTTGTATTTAATACGTGTGATCTGACGAATGCGAGATTTTTTGCAGGTAGTACAGTTGAGCATTGTACTTTTATTCGTTCCGATTTGTGCTCTGTTGGGGTTGCTAGGGGCGAGGCTGTTTTTAAGAATTGCGAATTTTCCTCCTGTGATATGAGAGGAATGACATTGGAGAATGCTGTGTTTATCAACTGTACATTTTATCAATGTAGGTTTAATGACCGCATTTTACAAGCAGCGAATATTGTTCATTGTACCTTTACCGGTAAGCTAGTGGATATAACGTTTGAGGGAAATGGTAAACAAAAGCTGATCGCCAATTTTGAAAACTGCATTCTTGACGGTGTTCGCTTTATAGGCTGTGACCTGTCGCATTGTATTCCGCCAGCTTCCAAAAACCATCTATATGTTGAAAAGGTCTCCGCGCGTGTCAAACAGGCATTGCTGAAGATAAATCATGACCCTCATCTTTCTGACGAGGATCGTAAAGTACTGGTACGCAGCCTGCGCAAGCTTGAGCATTTGGAACAATATATTTTTAACACGGCGCATATGGAGAAAATACATGGTGCTGATTTTGTGGAGCGATTTTTCAGTTATTTGGATTGTAACAAAGAGAACGCTTGATGCTTGCTGCGTCCCTCTTCCTGCTAAGTCTAGGTCGTACATCAACTTCGAGTATATTTGAGTGGAATCAATTCCCCAATTTTCACTTTGACTAGTTCGCCATCTATTTCTAAGATGACAAAACATTCTGGTCCGAAATCTGAAATGAGCTCTCTGCAGATGCCACAAGGGCTTACGACCCTCAATCTTCTATCCTCTTCATCTGAATATGGATGCCGAACGGCAACAATTGTATCAAAATCTTTATATCCATTCGATAAAGCACTGCCAATTGCAATGGCTTCTGCACAAACCGTTACCCGTCCGATATACGCTTCTATATGAACAGCCGAGATCATTTCTCCTGTTTTCATGCGGATAGCGGCTCCTACATGGTGTTTATCCTCTTCATAAAGGCTCGTAATCTTCTTTTTTGCTTCGTCTATTAACTCTACATCTTTTGAAGTAAGATTAAATGTGTGCATGGTGTCCCCTTCGCCCTTCTATGCTTGTTTTGAATATACTGATCTATTATACCAAACTGAAGAAGAGTTGAATGGAACCAAAAAAAGCTGATTTTTGTGAATAGCTTTTTCGTTACGCTCTTTTATAGCGGGCATACATATAGCGAATGATTTTTGTGATGACAGAGGTACACATGCATAAAAAGGTCATCAACACGACCCAATACATATTTGACATGTCAAACCCAGTATAGGCAAATATGAAACTAGTGGAGACGGCAAATGTGATGATAAGAACGATATAAACTCGCTTAAAGATGCAGTAGCCAACAATCCCCCAAATCAAAGATAATAAAGGCAATGTAAATAAGATCAGCGCCATAGGATGAAGAAAGAAAACACTCATCATGTCACTCTCCTTTTTGAACCGGTGAAGAACCGAATATGTACCATATTAATAGGAAATTCGTGCGTTGTAAACAAAAAATGGAAAAAGACTGCTTTAAGTAAGCAGCCTATTTTTTCGAATATTTAAGTCAGAGCATTTTGATGTGTGAAAAAGACCTAACTATTTATCACCTGAATGATTTTTTCCTGAGCATCTTGTGCCTCAGGGATTGGCATGACGACAAACACATGCAACATTTCTGGATAAACAAAGGTTTTCATGTCAATTCCTTGTTCTGTTAGCTTTTCATCAAGCTTTAGTGCATCTGGATATAAAATATCATGTGTTCCAATAAAATGAGTGATCTTCCCAAGACCATGAAAGTCCCCATGAATTGGACTGATTAATGGGTCAGTTACCTTTTTATCTGCTGCCCACATTTTTGTAATGACATCTATTCCTTCTGGCGCTAGAATGGGATCTTTATCGGCATATTCAGATATAAGGGGATTGCTTAAACTCATATCAACACATGCAGATAATAAAATAATATCCTTCGGCTGCGGCAGACCTTCCATCTTTAAGAGATGCGCCAGGCCAAGTGAGATATTTCCGCCCGCTGAATCTCCCATAATTGTTAATTGATCGGTACTCTCAACCGTTTTTAGTATTTCTTTATATAGATTTAAGATTTTCGGATAGGTATCTTGGTAGCTATAATGAGGTAATTTAGGATATATAGGAGCGACCACTTTGGCATTAAGGGATTGAGCCATTTTATCCATGTACCACCAATGGAAACTAAGAGGCTGGTTTACCCAAGCACCACCATGTATATAGAGAATCACCTTTTGCTTTTGCGACATTTGGTCATTCAATGTGAAAACCTGCATTCCTTCGAAAATTTGCTCCTTTATTTCACTCACTAATTTCACATCATCTCCGATTGCATAAGGCTTAATATTTTCTATTTGAGACAGAAAGCTTTTGGTTTTTTCGACACTAGCAAAACTCTCTTTATTACTTTGGGACGTGAATAATGTTTCAAATTGAATACTTTCTTCAGAACGTTCTCCGTTAAAAATTTCGACACTCATTTTATTTTCTCTCCTTTAAGCATGTTTATTCGTCATCCTCATTCATCACACGAAATGATTTGAGATACACTTGTACTTCTTTCTCAGGAGTCTTTAATAAGTTAGATAAAAGGTCTTGAATGAGGCGCAGGCTTTTAATTTTCTTTTCAATTTCTTCATGTTTATGTTTTACGATTCTTTTTAAAGTATCAAGTTCTATGTCTTGACTGAGCATTTCCAATATTTCTTTTATTTCCTTTAGTGAATAACCTAATGATTTGGCATCTTTGATCAATTGAATTTTCACAATATAATCTTCTGTGTATAGTCTATAACCGTTCGAACGGCGTCTCGGGACAGGTAAAATGTTGTGTTCTTCATAGTAACGAATTGCGGCAGGGCTTATTCCAGTTTGTTTGGCAAGTTCACCTCTAGTCATCAACTCCATTGTTACTCCTTTTTCGTGATTTTGTTTTACTATAATTACATTATAAAGGTTGAACTATACTTCAAGGTCAAGAGATGTTTTCGTGAAAAATAAAACACCATCGCATGCAGCCGGTTAAGGCGCCCTGAGATGGTGTTTTTCATCATTCAATCTGCTTTTATAGGTCTTCTCCATTTGATGCAATTACATTTTTGTACCAGAAAAATGAATCTTTACGGTAACGATTCAGTGTACCATTTCCTAGGTCGTCTTGATCCACATAGATCAAACCATAGCGTTTAGTCATTTGAGATGTTCCGCAGCTGATTAAGTCAATACAGCCCCAAGGTGTGTATCCCATTAAGTCAACACCTTCTTTTACTGCTTCTTTCATCTGTTCAATATGTTTTTTCAAATAATCAATTCGATAATCATCGTGGATTTTTCCATCTTGTGTCAATGTATCTCTTGCGCCAAGTCCATTTTCACAAACAAATAAAGGCTTTTGGTATCTGTCATACAGTTTAATTAATGAAATGCGCAGACCCATTGGATCGATCGGCCAATCCCATTGTGATAATTCCAAGTGTTCATTTTTAATTGGGCTGTCAAACGTACCCGCTAGCTCAGCGGCATCTTCACGCGCTTCTGCTACGTGTGACATATAGTAGCTGATCGCAACAAAATCAACAGTGCCCTCTTTCAAAATTTGTTCATCCTGCTCTTCAATATCCAGCTTGATTTGATTATCAGCAAAGTATTTCACCATGTATGTTGGATATTCGCCTCTAGCTTGAACATCAGGATAGAACATATTCAATTGATTCGATTTAACTGCCTGCAGCTGATCCTCTGGTTTTGTTGTTTTTGCATAGGCTTCAATTTGGTTAATCATACAGCCAATTTGGACATCTGGAATGATTTCCTTCGCTGCCTTCACTGTTAATGCACTTGCCACAAATTGATGGTGAGACGCTTGGTAAGCAGCCTGTAATTTATGGTCTACTAAATCCTCTAAAATGCCAGCACCTGTATAAAGACTATTGAGGTTCATATTCATTTCATTAAACGTAATCCAATATTTCACTTTGTTTTTATATCTTTCTAAAATCGCACGTGCGTATTTTTCGAACAATGGGACAAGCTCTCTACTCATCCATCCATTATATTTCTCTGTTAAGGTAATCGGCATTTCATAATGAGACATCGTTACTAGCGGTTCAATTCCATATTTCGCACATTCATCAAATACTTTATCGTAAAAAGCTAACCCTTCTTCATTCGGCTTGTTCTCTAAACCTGTTGGAAAGATTCTTGCCCATGAGATGGACAAACGAAAGACTTTAAATCCCATTTCTGCAAACAGTGCGATATCTTCTTCATAACGATGATAAAAATCAATTCCGCGTCTTTTTGGGAAATCAAATGCATCAGGATTTTCCTTGTATTTGTTTAGTTCAGCTGAACTAACATCGAATGTAAAGTTGTTTACTTTTCCTTGTGCATAGGGATCTTTATATGCCGCGAAGTCTGAAGTTGAAAGCCCTTTCCCGCCTTCTAAATATGCGCCCTCTATTTGATTGGCAGCTGTTGCGCCACCCCATAGAAAATTATCTGAAAAACCTTTTTTTAATTCTTTCATTTCAATCATCCCTTCTATTTATGATTAATGAATGAGCATTAAGAGTTTATTTTCTCCTGCGTTGACATAAGAGTCACCTGTATGGATGACATCCAGGTACTTCGAGGAATTAGTGACGATAATAGGTGTCACGACATTTAATTCTTTTGATTGAATTCCTTCTATATCAAATGATAATAAATGATCCCCGATGTTGATTTCATCTCCTTCTTCAACCAACACCTCAAAGAATTGACCATTTAGGCTGACGGTATCAATCCCTACATGTATTAATAATTCAATCCCCTCATCTGAAACCAAACCTATTGCATGTTTAGTAGGTGTAACGGTTACTACTTTTCCGGAAAACGGCGCTTGTACCACCCCCTTATCAGGCATAATCGCTACTCCCTTGCCCATCATTTCACTTGAGAAGACGGCGTCATTGACTTCAGATAAAGGGACGACCTGACCAGTTATAGGTGCTTGTACTTCATAAGGGTTTACTTGTCTGGCAGCTTGTTGATTGACTGCATTCTCTGGATTTTCAGATGACTTTTTCTGTTTTTTCGGCTGATCTTCATCTTTTGTAGCAGGTTCCTTGAAACCAAGGAACATAGTGACAAGCAGTGAGACCAAAAAGCTCAGCGCTATTCCAATTAAAGCGAGCTGGAAATTGTTTGTGCCTTTCATAATGTAGGTTGGCAGAGAAGTAATACCTGGAATTGAAAATGCTGTCGTTTTGACTGAAAATAAACCATAAAAACATCCGCCAACTGCGCCGCCAATTATTGAAGCATAGAAAGGCTTTTTCAATCTCAGTGTGACTCCATAAATGGCTGGTTCTGTAATACCAAAGAAACTCGGAAGCAATGTTGATATTGCCAAAGACCTCGTTTCTACTCGTTTCGTGCGAATGATGACACCTAAAACTGCGCCTGCTTGCGCCATATTGGCAATAAAGTTCATCGGAAGCAGCATGATATCGTAACCAACTTTTTCAAAGCTGGCAAACGTGCTTGGGAAGAATGCGTAATGCATCCCAGTTAGCACAATTAAAGGCATGAGGCCTCCCATTAATAATCCTGCAATCGGTCCAGCAAAATGGAATAAAGAAGTGAAAAAGATCTCTAAATACTGACCGAAAACGTTTCCAATAGGAGCTATGAAAGCTAGTGTTAGAGGCGCTGTGATCATTAAGCTCAGTACCGGTGTAAATACGATGCTTAAGGATTTTGGAATGACTTTCGTTATCCACTTATCGATAAAGCTAAGTAGCAGTACTCCTAAAATAATCGGTAAAACGGAAGAAGTATAATTATTTAATGGAATACTCAATCCTAAAAAACTAAGTGGATCTGCCCCTTTTGCTGCCCCTTCCACCATCGTCGGATACAATAAAATCCCAGCGAGTGCCATCGCGAGAGATTCTCGTGTTTTAAATTTCTTCGCTGCAGAATAAGCAATGAGGAAAGGTAAAAAGTAAAAGACAGCATTTGAAAAGATTTGTAGTACAGCATAGGTAGAGCTTTTTTCCGTCAGCCAGCCTAAACTAACGAACAAGGCCATGATCCCTTTAATCAATCCACTACCAACAATCGCCGGCAAAATCGGTGTGAAAATTCCGCTAATGACATCGAATACGACTTCGATTGGATTCATTTTTGACGTATTTTTAGCAGTAGAAGAATCATTGCTGCTGTCACCAATCAATTGGTCGATTTCCTCATAGACTTCTGCAACTTTTGCTCCAATAATGACTTGGAATTGACCGCTTTGGAATTGCGCTCCGAGCACTCCATCTACTGTTTTCAGTTCATCTACTTTTACCTGTTTTTCATCGTTGATATTAAATCTCAGCCTCGTAATACAATGCCAGCTTTGAGATATATTGCCGGTTCCGCCGATTAATTTGATAATTTCTTGCGCCAATTCTTTGGTGTTCATGTCTTCACCCCTTCATTTTCACAAAAAAAACCTAAACAAAATCCACCATTAGAAAGACCATTCTTCTAAATGGAGATTTGTTTAGGTTAATGCTTTTTCATAACACGCCTAAAAGAAATCAAGTATTCTGTTGATGTTTCTTTGTGATTCTTTCAATATGAATGACTAGAAAAACAAGTTCGTCTTCTGTGACATTCCAATTAAATTCACGTTTTAACATTTCTTTAATAATCAAACCGCATGCATAGCTCTTCATATAACGATCCTGAATTAATTCTTTTAATGAATCATCCATCTGCTGAGGCGGTTGATTTGTTTCTTGTCTGACAATAAAATATCTCAAATGAGTGATAAACCTCGAATAATCTATCGATGATTTATCTAATACCATCTCGAAAATGTTTTGAATAATCTTAACGATTTCTTTCGTGAGATGGGTCATTTTGATCGTATCTCCCATAGACTGACCATCTATTTGAGCGTTTACAAAATGAAGGGCAATGAGTGAAGCTTCTGTATCTTCAAAAGTAATCCCCATCATTTTTTGAATAATTTTAAGTGCTTTTTTCCCAATTTGATATTCTTGAAAATATAGATGTGGAATTTCCCATACGATCGGGTTCTCATATTCCATTTTTTCTTGATGCCTTTGAATAGAAAAGGTAAGATGATCAGATAGCGAAAACAGCATGCTGGAACCTAATTTTTTATTCAACATCTCTTCGCCCATATGAATGATTTTTTCAGTTAATAAAAGAATATCTGTTGGGATAGCGGCAAGTTGAGATTCTAATGGAGATGTCTGATCAGAATAAAATGTCTTACTGACAGCGCTCTCATCAAGAGTATCACCTTTTTTCTTCTTAAAGCCTATTCCGGTACCAAAAACAACTACTTCATTTTGAGTGTCTGTTAGAGCTAATACGATATTATTGTTTAAAACTTTAACGACGGTGAACATCTTCATCCCACCTTACCTAAAACTGCTAAAAAAAGCATAAAAAAACACCAAAATCTCAGCAAACAACGTACAAATGTACAACATGTTTACCTGACTTGGTGGTGCCTGATGATATCAGTAACACTCCTGCATCGGTTACGACTTTATTGTAAACACAGGATAAACCAAAGTCAACTATTTTTTTCGGTAAAATAGATTTAAATACCTATATTATAGTATGTCGCTTATAAATTATTTTAAAAGGTAAATAAGTTTAAGGTTGCTGTAAGGTTCGGATTAATACAGGTTAAGGTTCAGGTAGTACAATGGGTTTGTAGTTAATAAATCATAGAGGTGAAACGTTGTGAAAGGAAATAAAGTCTTGTCTTCATTATGTTACTTCAGTATCTTTTTCGCACCATTTTTGTTCCCAATTATCGTCTATTTCTTAGGTCAGGACGACGTGAAATATCATGCGAAAAAATCATTATGGACGCATATTATTCCTTATTTGATTTTTGGTATTGGCATCCTTGGTTCAGGTTTACTTGGTATGAAAGATATCAGCCATGCGGGGCCTTTCTTAATTGCGACATATGCAGTAACATTCCTTGTTGCTATCTACTTCTTCATTTGGAACATTGTGAAAGGCATCAAAGTGTTTTCAGAATAAATAATAGATGAAAAAAACGGTTCTGTTGTTGATCAGAACCGTTTTTTTGTATGTTTTCATGCTGGTAGTTGGATATCAATTGTTGTTCCTTTCCCTACACTGCTGCGGATTGTGATATCCCCGTCGTGCTTGACGATAATATCCTTTGCAATGGCCATCCCAAGACCAGAGCCTGCATGCGAAACTTCTGTATTCGTCCCTCTGTAATAGCGGTCAAACACTTTTTCCAGCTCTGCCTCTTCTATTCCTCTGCCGTTGTCTTTAATCGTAATAAGGGTTTTTTCTTTTTGTTCAAGCTGTACAATGATCGTCACATCAGGATCATTGTGAACGAGGGCATTTAAAATCAGATTGGTGACCGCTCTTCGAATGAGGATTTTATCAATATTCAGCATGAGCTTGTCTTCATTCGTTTGAAGCTCAATCGTCTGATCGGCATATCTTGAATCGTTTAAAATATCGATTAACGTTTCCCTCAGCAGTGACACAATGTTGACCAGCTCTTTATTGAGCATGACGCCGTTATTTTTCAGCCTTGTCGTTAAATTTAGATCCTCCATGACATCTTTGATATACAATGATTTATTCTCAATGATGCCCGCGTAATGTCTAATGTCTTGCTTTGAAAGAGGATACTTTGGATCTTTCATGATTTCTGCATAGCCTTGAATAGAAGCTAGCGGCGTTTTGATATCATGTGAAATATGGCTGATCCATTCTTCCCGCATTTGCTCTAGTTTGTCTTTTTCTTTTTTGCTTGAAGCGAGCTGCTCTGATAAGTGATTGACATTATAGAAGACATCTTTATAAATTCCTTTAGCAGGCAGATTTGTCGTGTAATCTCCGTTTGCCAGCCGCTGGATGCTATGAATGGCACGGCCGAGCGGTTTTGTGAGCTGCCGGCTGAATAAGTAACCAATGAGTAACGCTATGATGGCATCAATTGATAATAAAATCATCGTCCCGATATTGAATCTTGTTACTAAGTCCTTCGTGTCAAACGAGAATAGGTATTTTCCGATGGAAGGGTCTTTAAATCCGATAAAGTAGCTGTATTCTTTGCCTTTTACTTTTTTTCCGCCAGCATAAATGGTCGATAATAATTGCTTATCTTTATATTTATGTAAGTTCACGATTTCTATCGGTGTATATTTGTTCTTTAATCCTTTAGGTGCCCGTGCATGATACACATCTTGGCCATTTTCGTCTAAAATTTGAATCCATGCATTCTGTTGTTTTAAGGCTTTCTGCCCTTCTTTGTTTACGGAAATTCCTTGATCAGAAAAAGAGACATATTGTTCAAATGATCTTGTGAAGGTTTCGGGCGTATTTTCCTCGTTATGCTGGCTGTTTGCCTGAAGTACGAGCCAAATCATAAATCCGAATAAGTTGATAAAGACTGTGATAATGGTCACGATAATGACAGAGACCATATACCTGCCTGTTAATCGCCATTTCATCTTTACGCATCCTTTACAACAAATTTATAACCAAGCCCTTTGACGGTGACGAGAAACTCTGGTGTTGACGGGGAATCCTCTATTTTTTCCCGAAGTCTTCGGATGTGAACCATCACCGTATTGTCAGAACCGAAGAAGTCTTCCCCCCAAACGGTTTGATAAAGCGTTTCTTTACTGATGACGCGGTTCGGATGCTGCAAGAAGTAGGTCATCAGCAGAAGCTCTTTTGGTGTGAGCTCAATGACCGCACCATTTTTAGTCAGTTCTGCTTGCTGCTCGTTTAACTCAAACGGCCCTTTTTTGATCACTGGATCGGCTTGAGTTGACTGCAAGTATGAGATCCGTCTCAGCTGCGCTTTCACCCTGTAGGCGACTTCCTTTGGGCTAAACGGTTTTGTAATATAGTCATCCCCGCCGATGGCAAGTCCTACAATTTTGTCTGATTCTTCTCCCTTTGCTGATAAAAAGATAATCGGAACATGGGAGGTCTCTCTGATTTGTCTGCAAATATCATAGCCTTCACCGTCTGGCAGCATAATATCAAGTATGACAAGGTCGGGTTGTTCTTGATGAAATTTTGCAAGCCCATCACGGGCAGTTGAAGCAGTTATGACGCGATCAATGCCTTCTCTTGTTAATACAGTGTTAATTAATTCCAAGATTTCTTTTTCGTCATCGATCATTAATACTTTGCTTTGAAGCTTTGGCATACATTGATCACTCTCCTGAAGTCATTGCCATTATTATACCCAATGTAAGTACAAAGTGAAAAAATCAACTTCCTATTTGCATAAAAAAAGCCAATTTTCTTTTGAAATGAGAAAATTGGCTTTTGGTGATTCAATTCATTCTAGCGTTTGACCACAAATGTTGTCACACTTTGAGCCGGGAGATGAGCCCAAAATTGATTACCTGATATATTTAAGTCTGTACCAGGCTGAAGGTTGCTGTTGCTGCTTGTGATCCATCTTGACGCTTGTGAAGCAGTTCCATTTTGCATCACAAAGTGCTGATTGACTCCTGTATTGTTTTTGTTAATCGCGACAATGACGACCTGATTGTTTCCTTTATAGGCTGATACGAAAACATTCGGTTCAGGACTTTTTGTTGCATCAATTCTGACGTATCCTGGGCGTACAAACTTGGAGAAATGCGCCATGTTATAACCGCGTTTGCTGATCAGGCCATCTTCTTTCATAGGACCGTAGGATCTGCGGATGTACCACCAAACATATGCCTGAAAGTCCCCTTCTACCATCGAATGGTGAATATGCTCTGAAACTCCTAATGCTTCAGGCCAGCGGTCCGCTGAATTGTTATCGCTATTCGGGTAGTAGACCTCTGTCATCCAAAGCTCCTTTCCCCCTCCTTTTTGTTTGAAAAGAGGATATGGAAGCTGGCTGATTTGGGTTCCGTACAAATGGGCTCCGAGAATGTCCATGTTTCCAAGCGCCTGCGGATCGTTTAAGATAGGATCTGATATATTTTTAAGGTATTGAAAGGATTCTGGCGCGATCACGCGGGCATTAATGGAGCCAGCATTTTCTCTCATGAAACGCAGGATTTCCTGAGGAGTCCACCATGTCCATTCGTGTGCATAATCGGGCTCATTTTGTACAGATATAGCATAGAGATTGACGCCATTATTTTTCATATACGTCACAAAATCGTTCAGATGCTGAGCATATGCGGCGTATTGATTGTATCTCAGCCGCTTTGCAGATGTACCATTCCGGTTGAATGTCTCTACCATATTGCTTGGAGGATTCCAAGGTGAAGCGATCACCAAAGCTCCATGCTCTATTGCTCTTTTGGCAGTGGCGACCTCTCTGTGCCAATTATTTCTGTTCTCATCTACAAAAATTCTTAGAATGGAAAATCCTAATTGATTCTGTCCATTGCCAAAGGCGGTTTCCCTTTGAGGTGCGGTCAAATCACCAATCCAAGCCGGATGGTTCATTCCACCAAAGCCGCGAATCACTTGTCTTTCCGCATTGATATTAATATTGGCATCTGCTGCTGAAACCTCAGTGACGCCAGGTCCGATGAACATGACAGACAGCATAGTGAAGCAGATCAATAAAGTACAGATTGGTTTTTTGATCATTGACATCAAATTCGTCCACTCTCCTATCATCTTGTCTTTCCTAGTTACCTTTGAGTAAACTGCCATGAATCAAATTGGAATAGGTTTGCACCTGTTCCAGTAAAGACAAAAAATACGTTGTGCACGCCTGCTGCTCCGTTTACTGCCGTTTCTACTTCTCGCCAGTTATTTGTTCCCCCTGTGGAAGGGACATTCAGTGTTCCGACGAGTCTGCCGTCAGGACTTCCGAGGCGTACTTCTATTTTCCCGCCTGCATTTGATGCTACATTCGCTTTAAATGTTCTCGCACCGTTTGATCCGAAATCGACGTTACTGGCAGCCACCCAATCTCCGTTTTGAATGTTTGTGACATGCTGGTTATTGACCGGTCCGCCTGGAGCTGAAGAGGCCTCTGTCAAAATGCGTCCATTCCATGCGAATGTTTCAGCTTCTACCCGCTGATAAGGATTCAGGTTGGAAAGCTGTTTGACCCCTTCAAAATTGGCTGCAACCTCTCGAAGAGAGCCGTCAGCATTATGCACAAGCTTATTTATATGTGGAGATCTGTAGCCTTTTCCTGCCCCGTATAAGGCAGAGCTGACCGTTTGGGTATGATACACGACATACCACTCGTTTTTAAAATTGAACACAGCATGATGGTTGTTACCGCCTCCACCGAAAAATGCACCCGGATTTTTCAGGAAGTGCCCTCTATACGTAAAGGGACCCATCGGACTTGAGCTCGTCATATAACCGATCTCACCAGGTGGTTTATCTGCTGGGTGGGAGCCGCCAAAGTTGATGCAATAGGAATAGTAATAGGTTCCGTTATACTTATGCATCCCTGAGTCTTCAAACATAAAAGGAGCATCAATGGTCGAGGCGCTGCCCACAACACTTGTCATATCAGGCCCTAGTTTTAAGACTCTTGCTGTTTTCGGATTGGCCCATTGTCCCTGCGTTGGATTAGAACCGCCTGGTACACCTCCACCGGCATATAAATACCCAGTGCCGTCATCATCTACAAAAACGGCTGGATCAAACAGCCATACAACCCCAGACATTCCTGGTGTATTTGGCGTGACGAGCGCTTTTCCGATAGGATCTGTCCATGGGCCGATTGGGGAGTCTGCTGTCAGAACACCAATCCCTCCGCCGCTGTTCGCGAAATAAAGGAAAAATTTATCTTTCCCATTGATTTTTTTCACTGCCGCTGATGGAGCCCAGGAAGCACCTGCCCATTTAGCGATCCCTTTGCCGCCATTTGCTCCATTTGCACCGGCTACTGGAATCGCGCCATGATCTGTCCAATTCACCATATCTGCTGAAGAGATGACGAAGACCCTATTCAAATTGGCAAAAGAATTATCCTTAATCGTTCCGTTGCTGTGATATTCATAGTCATCACTCGACATATAAATGTACACTCTTCCGTTATAGGTGAGCGCAAACGGATCAGCGCCCAAGTGGTGGTCTATGAGCGGGTTTGCATTTCCTACACGTTTTGCAATTGTTGTGCTTGCCGCACTCGCATCATATACCGGTAAACAACTCAGTACCAAAGCAAAAATCAATAAACCAACGCCGCACTTCATCCTCGTCCTCATCGTTTCATTTCCTCCTGTTTTCATCTTCCTAATATTGGGGTTTAGGCCCAATTTCAAAATATGTTGATAGGTACTGATGAAGAATGAATAGAAAGAATGATTTCTAGTGCAAATCCTTGCTGGAATCACGATGAAAACCCTTACTTTTTGACTAGAAGACAACAAAAAATGCAGTCTCCCATGATGGAGCTGCATTTTTTCTTTTTTGGAATGAAAAAGAGACTGCTTTCAGCAGCCTCTTCTTTTGAATTGATTATACTTTTTCAGGGACAAATGATTGATGATAAAAGGCTGGACGTTCTTGGAGATGGATTGGTGTTGTCTCACCAGTTGCCTTTGCTTTAAGACAAGCATCTGCTGTTACGGCAGCTACATATCCATCCCAAGCAGTAGGTCCATTTACTTCTCCTTTTAAGGAGGAATTGATCCAATCCTGCAATTCTTCGTCATAGGCTGCTTTAAATCGATGCTGCCAGTCTGTTAAGATATTTGTAGATCGTGTTGCCTGACTATGCAAAACGACACTGGCAGGATCAGGCAGACTTGCAATCCCTTTTTCACCGACAATTTGACACTGAATGTCATAGCCGTACTGACAATGAACGAATATTTCGCCATTGATGATGGTTCCTTGTTGCGTTTTCATAATCACTATTAAAGGATCTTGTAAGTGCTCAGCAGCTTGCTGCGTTTTTTTAGGTGCAATGACTTGTACGGATACGTATTCATCATTTAGTAACCAGCGGTGGACATCGATTTCATGAATGAATGTATCGACAATTGACATATCTCCTGTATATGTGTCAGGGACGGTTTGGTTTCTATGTGCAGCATGAATTATTAATGGTTCACCTACTTGTCCTTCATCCAGTACTTGTTTTAAAGCGCGATATCCCGAATCGTACCGGCGCATATATCCAACCTGTACGAGTAATTTCCCTTTCTTCATTTCAGCCTCGACTATACGAATTCAGCCTTCTGCTGTGGTTGCAAGTGGTTTTTCACAAAAAACAGGTTTATTAGCTTCAATAGCAGCTAACACATATTCTTCATGTGTCGGCCCCCATGATGTGACGATAACGGCATCTACCTCATTTGATTGAATGAGTTGATGGCCATCCTCATAAATACGTGCATCAAGGCTGAATGCATCTACGATGGCTTTTGCCTGCTGTCTGTTCACATCAGTAACAGCCACCACTCTTCCTTTAGACAGCGTATTTGTAATTCGCTTCATATGATCTTGACCAATGGCACCTATACCAATAACACCAATCTTTAATTCCATCTTGTTACCTCCTGTATTTGTGCTTTTTCGCACAGCTGTTTTGAAGTTGATAGGAGTATGTTGTATTACATATAACGAGCGGTGACCATTTTCTTTCTAGTATAAAATTCAACACCGTCCGTGCCATTTGCGTGCAGGTCGCCATAGAATGAATCTTTCCAACCTGAGAATGGGAAAAATGCCATTGGTGCTGGAACACCGACATTAATACCTAACATGCCTGCATCAATATTCTCGCGGAATTCCCTCACACTTGATGCACTATCAGTGTAAAGGCAGGCACCATTTGCAAATTTAGACTCATTGGCCATTTCAATAGCATCAGCAAGCGATGAAACGCGAACAATGGATAAAACGGGAGCGAAAATTTCGTCCTGCCAAATTTTCATTTCTTTTGTTACATGATCAAAAATAGTCGGTCCGATAAAGTATCCTTCTCCCTCTGTTTCACGATCTTTGCGGCCATCACGAATGAGACTCGCTCCTTCTTCAATACCTGATTGAATATATTGAAGCGTTCGTTCTTTGTGACTTTCCCGAATGACCGGGCCGAGGAAAACATCTTCATTCATACCATTTCCAATGACCATCTGATTGGATTCAGCGATTAATTTTTGAATGAGCTCGTCAGCGATATCTTCTTCTACTGTGACAACAGCTGCAGCCATACATCTTTCTCCAGCAGAGCCAAAGGCAGCACCAACAATTTGTTTGACGGCTGCATCTATATCTGCGTCTTTTAGGACAATGGAGTGATTTTTAGCCCCTGCAAGTGCTTGGACACGTTTGCCATGCTCTGTTCCTTTTTTATAGACATATTCTGCGACTGGCTGAGAGCCGACAAATGAAATAGCTTTGACCTTTTGATGTTCAAGCAGGCCGTTAACGACATCGTGAGCCCCATTGACTATGTTAAGAACACCTTTTGGAAGACCCGCTTCTTCAAATAGCTCTGCTAACCGTGCCGCAAGAACAGGCGTACGTTCTGAAGGTTTTAAGACAAACGTATTTCCGCAGGCAATGGCAAGCGGGAACATCCAGCAAGGAACCATCATTGGAAAGTTAAATGGCGTAATGCCGCCAATGACGCCAATAGGATAGCGGTACATGCCTGATTCAAGTCCAGTCGCAATATCTGGCAGCTGTTTTCCCATCATTAAAGTTGGGGCACCGGCTGCGAATTCGACGCATTCAATGCCTCGCTGTACTTCTCCGCGTGCTTCAGTTAAGCTTTTTCCATTTTCGAGCGTAACCAGTTCGGCTAATTCTTCCCATTTTTCGACTAATAATTGCTGATATTTAAAGAGAATACGTGCACGTCTTGGTACAGGGGTTTTAGACCAGCTGGAAAACGCTTCTTTTGCTGCTTGAACTGCTCGTTCTACATCTCCTTTTGTTGATAGGGGAACTTCTGCAATGATTTTCCCTGTTGCTGGATTATAAACGGGTTCAGTTTGACTTGTTTCAGCATTTACCCATTCTCCTCCAATATAATTTTTTAATGTTTTGACAGTTGTTTTAGCCATGGTATTCTCTCCTCTTCGATTAAATTTGTTGACTTTTGTTCTGTTCAATTTAAGAATGAACAGCCAAATTCTCATCAATATACTGACGAGCCTTTAATGCATATTCTAAAGGATGAGCAATCGCAGGATTCTGTTCAGCTTCAATGACGATCCACCCTTTATAGCCATGACTGATTAACAAACGGTATACTTCATTAAAATCGATACAGCCATCCCCAGGTACTGTAAACAGTCCATTTAAGAAAGATTCAGAAAAAGACAATTCTTCTTGACGACAGCTTTCCATCACTTCTTTTCTCACATCTTTAAAGTGAACGTGCTGGATACGATCGATATGCAGCTTGAGCAAAGATAAATAATCGCCATCTGATACGTAAATATGTCCAGTATCATATAGAAGGTGAACATACCGAGGGTCTGTTCCAGCTAAAAGACGTGTGACATCTGATAAGGTTTGTACCCCTGTTCCAAGATGATGATGATAGGCTAGTTTGAGATGGTAACTGTTTGCTATTTGACCTAATTCATTGAGCCCTTCTAAAAGCAGCTCCCATTCTTCATCTGTGAAAGATGGCTGATGCTGATAGATGTTGATGTTTTCTTTTTGAATAGAATACGTTTGCTCTGAGACTACAGCTACACTAGCATGAATGTCTTGCAAGTACTGACAATGCTTTTTGAATGCTTGTATTGAAGCCGCTAAACCATCTCGTATCATGTAACTGCTAAACCATTTTCCAGCTATTTTTAAATTGCGAAGTTTTAGTTCTTTATTCAAGACTGCTGGTTCTGGAAAGAAACCACCTGCTTCAGTTCCTTCAAAACCAGCGACACAAATATCACTTAATAAATGAGATAGTGTGTTTTCAGCGCCAAGTGCTGGAATGTCATCGTTCCTCCATCCAATAGGCGCGATGCCCCATGAAATTTCTTCTTTAGACACGTTGTTTGTCACCTTCCTTTTGTTCATTATCATTATTTCCATCTAACTTGATCATCAGTTAACCGATATTGTGATTATTAATTGGGTAACTTGTGGTTAATTTTGAGGTAATCATAATATTAAAAGCGCTTTCGGTCAATTATTTTTCTGAATTTTTTCATTTATTTGTGATTTTATATAAAAAAACCTGATGGCAGTTGCACATCAGGTCTTTTTTCCTTGTTCATTTATTATAGATTCTCCGGATTTTCACCCACTACTATTTTTTTAAAAAAGATTGATTGGCATGATTAATTTGATGACGGTGATGAAGCGCTATACTGTGTAGTCCCTTTGTAGGCTGGCAGTATATCCCCATGCGCTTCAATGAGGTCGTCGCAAAGATTCACGATGTCATCAATTGATAGTTCAGCGCTAGTGTGTGGATCCAGTAAAGCCGCTTGATAAATGTGTTCTTTTTTACCGCTGATTGCTGCTTCAATTGTCATCAGCTGTGAGCTGATATTCGTTCGATTGAGTCCAGCCAATTGTTCAGGTATTTCTCCAACATAGCAAGGCATGATGCCGCTTCGATCTGCCACACACGGTACTTCTACACAGGCTTTTTCAGGCAGGTTGTCAATGAGCCTGCCAGTGTTCAGAACATTTCCGCCAAATTTAAAAGGAACGTTCGTTTCGATCGCTTCAATGATCCGGGAACCATATTCTTTTGACCGGGTATGTGTGATCTGTGTGTTTCCCACAAGTTCATGCTTCATTGTATTCCAATTGTTGATTTGTTCCTCGCAGCGTCTCGGGTATTCATCGAGCGGAATGTTAAACTGACCGATTAGTTCTGGGTACCTTGATTTGATGAAATATGGATGGTATTCGGCATTGTGTTCTGAGGATTCTGTGACATAGTAGCCGAATTTATCCATCAGTTCAAAACGAACCATATCATGATGCCGCGATTGCTGTTTTTCTTTTGCTCGTCTTTTGATTTCTGGATACAAGTCTTTACCATCCCGTTTCACCTCTAATAACCATGCCATATGGTTAATGCCTGCGATTTTTTCTTCAATGCCTTCATGATCCATTTCAAGAGATTCAAATAGGTCCTTTGTACACACCTGCACACTATGACAGAGACCAATCGTTTGAACCTGAGTATAGCGCAGCATCGCCCCAGTCAGTGTGGCCATTGGGTTCGTGTAATTTAACAATAAAGCATTTGGGCAAACCTCTTCCATATCCTTTGCAAAGTCAAGCATGACAGGGATTGTTCGAAGGGAGCGGAAGATGCCGCCGATCCCTACCGTATCCGCAATCGTTTGTCTTAATCCGTATTTTTTAGGTATTTCAAAATCAATGACAGTACTTGGCTGATAGCCTCCAACTTGGATGGCATTGATGACATATTTTGCATCCTTTAAGGCTTCTTTGCGGTTGTGATAGGACTGTATGGTCACATTTGCACCGTAATTTGCTTTTAAATGCGAGAGCATTGTTTCTGATTCTTTCAGCCGGTTGTGGTCGATATCATATAATGCAAATTCAAAGCCTGCAAGGGCGGGAACAAACAGACAATCTCCTAATATATTTTTAGCAAACACGGTACTCCCTGCACCGATAAATGTAATTTTAGACATAGACACTCTCCTTTTTACATCCATATTGGGCTAGCCTTTAACAGAGCCTTGTGAAAGCCCTGCGATAAAATATTTTTGCAAAAGTAAAAACATCGTGACCATTGGCAGCATCGCAATGAGTGCAGCTGCCCCAACGAGCTGAAGCTGATGCTGATTTTGACCAAAAAAATGGGATAAGGCGACTGTGAGTGTATGCATCTCTTTATCTTGCAAAAAGAAGATAGCAAATTGATAGTCGTTCCAAATATACACGCAGGCAATGATTAATACAGAAGCGGTAATGGGCTTCAGAAGCGGAAAAACGACAGTGAAAAAAACTCTGAGTGTCCCTGCTCCATCAATACGGGCAGCTTCTTCAAGCTCCTTTGGAATTGTCGACCGGATAAAGCCTGCATATAAGAAAATTGTCAGCGGCAAAAAAGCAGCGACATTATTTAAAATAGCAATTTGATAGGTATTCATCATCCCGATTTGAACGACCATTTTATAGAGCGGGACAAGGGCTGTGAGTGGTGGAATGACCATAATGGCAATAAATAAAACATAGACCGCTTTATTCAGCCTTGTGTTCCTTCTTGCAAGCGGATAGGCTGCAAGAGATCCAAAGATAATGAGCAATACAGCGGAACTGAACGTAATGATCACTGTATTCAAAAAGGACTGGCCAAGCTGAGCCTCTGTCCATGCTGTGCGGAAGTTTTCAAGATGCAGCGCTTTTGGAAACAGCCATTTTGAACTGAAATCTCCTATCCCCTTTAATGATGTCGTCACCAAAATATAAAATGGAATGAGGTGCAACAATGTGATCAATAGTGCGAGGACGGAGTACCATCTTTTCTTGCGTTTATAGGCGTTATCCATCACACCTCGGTCTCCTTTCGTTTGAAATAAATCAGCGCTGCGACACTAATGACAAGGATGATGACCGCCATGAACACCCCTTGCGTCGCTGCATAGCCTGCATCCTGACGTTTGAAATACAGATCATACATAAAAGTCGACATAGATTGCGAGGAATCTCCAGGTCCGCCGCCCGTGAGTGCCACAATGACATCAAAGAGCTTGAGCCCGCCAATGACATTCAGCACAACATTAATGGTGATCGACGGCATAAGCAGCGGCAATGTAATCCGCCTGAATTGCTGGAAGCTCGATGCGCCGTCTAATTGCGCCGCTTCATAATAATCCTTAGGAATACTTTGAAGTCCTGCTAAATAAATGATCATGGCAATCCCGACGAATTGATATGTGTTGACAAGCACAATGATCCATGTGTTAAATTGCGGGTTGCCGAGCGCATTTATTTGATCAAATCCAAAAAGTGTCACCACATCATTTAAGGCACCGCCTTGGTAAGCAAACACAAAATACCAAATATAGCCCATCGCAATCGGGCTGATCATGACAGGTAAATAGATGACCGTTCTTGTGATGGCTTTCATCTTTAAGCTTTGATTTAATAAAAGAGCATATCCAAGTCCGATGATATTTTGTAAGACAGTGCTCCCAATTCCATAGAGAAGCGTGTTTTTGACAACAAGCCATGTCGCTTGATCCTGAAGCAGCCGCTCATATTGCTCAAGACCAATCCATTGATAAGTTTGTGAGAAACCGTTCCAATTTGTAAAAGAAAGCAGAATGCCGTTCAAAAAAGGATAAATGATAAAGGTACTGACGACGAGAACAGCTGGCATGTACATCCACCAAAGTGAGGAATTCTGGCGTTTTTGTATCTTTTGTTTTGGTAAAGAGGTGAATGCGGCTGGCTGCTTTGCTTTTGTGATGTCATTCATTGGCTTCACTCCTGTTTCAGCATCCATCAGCTATTGTTTTTTCAGACGCTTATATTCCTCTTCCATTTTCTTTGATAACTGTTCTGGTGTGATGGAGCCTGCTAATAATTCTTGACCCGTTGTTGCCATGACTGCCCACATTCCGCTTGGTAAGTATTTTCGATCGAAATACGGTTCAATCTTCACCTGTTCGTATTGATCGTAAAATGTAGAGTAATAGTTTTTCGCTTTCACTTGTTTTAGAGCTGTTTCAGAGGATGTGCCCTCTGCGATTTTTTTTGCGTTTTCAGGTTTTGCTAAAAAATCGATGAATAGTTTTGCTACTTTTAGATGCTTAGAGTCTTTCCAAGCAGCAACAGTAAAACGTTCTCCGCCAATCCAGCTTTGTTCATCTCCTTCATGAATGGCTGGAACAGGCATCGTACCTACTTTGATCGATGAATTCAGTTCTGTTGCTTCAGGTCCTAAAGATCCACCGACAAAGGTGAAGGCGATTTTGTTTTGTGCCATGAGTTCAGGCGCTTGAGAGAGTTTCGCTGTCAGGACATCCTTGTTTAAAAGGTCTTGATCCTTCAGATCTTTCATGAATTGTGCAAGCGGTGTATAGAGAGACCAATCAAATGATCCGTTTTCAAGTTCCTTTCCATATTGATGCTTTTGATCGGTGATTAATAAAGGCGTCGCCAGCTCATCAAAGACCTGGGCAATATTTGAGTTATCTCCTCCTGGTATCCAGAGCGGCACAACCTCTCCTTTGCTCTTTTCTTTCACTGTCAGCAAAGCAGATTTTAATTCATCAAGTGTTTTAGGGACTTCTATGCCATATTCTTTTAATAGATTGGCATTAAAGCTAAGCCCGTCTTTTGCTTGATTCAGCGGATAAGCGTACACTTTCCCATCTTGGTCTTTTAAAATCTGGTCGAGTGAAGGATCAAGCTGTTTGACCCAATCCATCTCTTTTAAATCAGCCACATACTCGCTATAGCGCAGTTTGGCCCAGCCATGTGTATCAAACAGGTCTGGCATATCGTTTGCTCCCATTTTGACGCGGATCATATCTTCATAGCTGTTGCCTGGGAAATTAGCATCGATTCGAATCTGCTCATGCTCCTTCTCAAACTCACGAATGACTTCTTCAAACGCTTTTCTTTCCCCGCTGTTGCTCATCGTTGAAAATAGCGTCAAGGTGACCTTTCCATTTGCTTCAGGTGAGCTGTTATTACCGCAAGCAGACAAAATCATGGTCAAGAACATGGCTGCAGTCAGCAGCATGATTTTTTTATTCATGGTTTCCTCCTTTTAATCACTGAAAATTCAGACGATAATCGGTAGAATTCATGCAGTTGCGGAAACAAAGGAAGTCCATTATACTGGAATTCTATTCTTTTCAAAGAGATAAGAGAGCATACCGGCAGGCTGCCTTGTGTTCAGCATGATCTGGCCATCATGCTATGCAGCTTGCTTTCTGCTTTTTTGTCTCTTTTTTGTGTGCTGAAATCTATGGTTCACCCCCTTTCATGGATGAGACATGTACTGCCTCGCTCGATGAGTGTTGTTGGCACGACGACTTTTAGAGGAAGTTTTCTTCCGTTTATTCTCTCAAGCAAAAGCTTCAGACCGACTTCCCCCATTTCTTCTGTATATACTTTGACGGTCGTAAGCGGCGGGCTTGAAAATGACGCGGCTTCAATGTCATTAAACCCCACAATGGATACATCTGAAGGTACGTGTAGACCCGCTTCATGAAGAGCGCGCATTGCGCCGATTGCCATAGAGTCACTTCCGATGAAAAAGGCTTGCGGCAGTTTTCCCTTTTTGATCGCTTGCTGCATAAGCGTATAGCCTTCTTGCATGGAGTATTCACCAATGTGGATGTCTTCCATATGAAGAGCTCCCGCCTCCTGCATTCTTTTCATAAACGTCGTTTGTCTTTCGTCCTCAATCACAGCATTACCTTCGAAATAATGCTCCCGCTCTTTCCCACCAATATAGCCTAGATGTGTATAGCCGAGAGATTGCAGATGACGAATGGCGCGATCTGCCGCTCTGACAAAATCCACATGTACACAATCATACAAATCTTCATCTGCATAATGATTGATAAAAACAATGTGTTCCATTCGATTTGTCATTTTTTCAACCGTATCGGGGCTGATTCGTCCAATGACGATCAAACCGTCAATATCCTTTAATATCGCCCCTTTATCCATGCTTCTTAGGCGAAAGGTATGGAGAGTGGACAAGCCTTGTTTGGCATATTCTTTTTCAATTCCTTTTCGAATCGATGAAAAAAAGGGATCATTTAATTCTTCGTCAATGGATTGAGCGACAACGACACCGATGACTGGGGATTCAAAGGGGCTTTTTTCTTCTGCTTGATCGGCTTTTCTTGCTCTCACTGGGGTATAGTTTAACTTCTTAGCAATGTCGAGGATGTTTTGTCTCGTAGCGTGTGAAACAGCAAGCGTTTGATCGCCATTTAACACACGGGATACAGTGGAAACGGACACTTTTGCATCATGAGCAATATCTTTGAGTGTGGTCATAGGCAAACTCCTCATCGTTATTTGACTAAATATTTACTAAAGATATTTGAAGGATAACATATTAATAAAGCGCTTTCAATTGTGAATTTGTGATTTTTATTTTGTTTTTTGGGTAATTTTTGGTGAACGAATTGTGTTTTAGTAAAATTTGCGTAAAAAAGAGGATGGATTTCATCCTCTCTTTTACTAACGTGATTCGATTGAGGCTGTTTCTTTTGCAAATATTTGCTTCATTTTGTCCCAAGCAGTGTCGAGTTCTTTATGAAGTCCAAATAAACCTGAGGTGCCGATGATGTAAATCTCATTTCCAGCCTCAGCAAGCAACCGGAACGTGCTCACATTACAAGAGCCGTCTACTTCAATTGAAAACGAGTATCCTCCGTGTTTTTTGATATCTCTCACCTGTTTAATTTTTTGAAGCATTTCTTTAATAAAAGGCTGTCCGGCAAAGCCTGGATCGATCGTCATGATCGTCACTCTGTCTATTAAATGAATAAAGGAATCTAGCGCCCCAACTGGTGTGGCGGGATTTAGAACAAAGCCAACCTCACATTTTCTTTGGTGAATATGCCGGATGATTCGAAAGGCATCTTTTTGCACGACTTCTGGGTGTAAACAAATCATCGTTGCGCCTGCATCAATACATGCATCGATTAAAAATTCCTGCGGATGTTCGGCCATTAGATGAACATCAATCGGTAAATTTGTCAGTTTCCGAAGCTGTTCAATGAAAAAGGGTGATAACGTCATATTCTTCACATAATGTCCATCCATCACGTCGACATGGTACCGGTCTGCTCTTGTGTTTAGAAGATGAATTTGTTCACGGAAGTGCGTTAGATCCATGCACATCAGTGAAGGTGAAAAAATGGCTGTCATTCTCAGGCTCCTCCTTTTTACAGCTGAAATAAAAACTTGATCAATCCAATCAAGATTCCGATGATACCAAAGTCTGTATCTCCAAACGTTGTCCCTTCAAAGCCAAGGGCTCCTAACACAGGTAATAAACAGGCAGGTAAAAAGGAAAGAAGCAATCCATTTACAAAGGCCCCAGCGACAGCACCTCTTACCCCTCCTGTTGCATTGCCATACACGCCTGCTGTAGCACCGCAAAAAAAGTGCGGGACAAGACCAGGGACAATGACAGTTAAACCAAACAAAGGTAAAAGAAAAATGGATACAATGCCTCCTGCAAAGCTGCATAAAAAACCGATAATGACCGCATTTGGCGCAAATGGAAAAACGGTTGGCGCATCAAGTGCTGGCTTTGCCCCCTTCACGAATCGATCGGCAATTCCTTTAAACGCAGGCACGATCTCGCCAATGGCCATCCGTACCCCTGCTAAAATAATGTACACACCAGCAGCAAACGTAATCGCCTGAATGAGAATGAAGACAGCGAAGTTCGTGCCCCCGCTAATTTGTTCTATATAAGAAATTCCTGCAAACGGTGCAATCGCAAAGAACAGCAAAGCCATCGTAATCGAAATGGCAACAGATGTATCTCTTAGAAAACCGAGTGATTTAGGCACTTGAATGGTTTCCGTTGATTTTTCTGGAGATCCAACCCATTTGCCGATCATTCCCGCAGTAAAATAACCGAAAGTACTGAAGTGTCCGAGCGCGAGATCATTGCTTCCGGTGACTTTCCTCGTAAACGGTTGAAGGATTGCGGGTGCAATGACCATAGCTGCACCTAATATCATTGAGCCAGTGGAAATGAGCAGCCACCCGTGCAGGCCGGCTGTCGAGAGAACGACGGCGAGCATCGCCGCCATATACAACGTGTGGTGACCAGTCAAAAAGACGTATTTAAGGGGTGTGAATCTTGCAAGTAACAAATTGACCAGCATACCAAAAATCATGATGAGTGCTGTCTGTGTACCGAATTCCTTTTGAGCAATGGCGGCCATAGCATCTGTATTTGGGACAACCCCTTGAATGTGAAAGGCTGCTTCAAACATCTTTCGAAAAACCCCAAGTGAATCAGAGACGACTGTAGCGCCCGCCCCTAATATTAAGAAACCCATGGTTGTTTTCAAGGTGCCTGACACAGTGTCTGCAGCTGATTTTTTCTGCAAAAGTAAACCGGTTAGTGCAAACAAACCGATGAGAATGGCAGGTGTGCCCAATATATCGTTCATGATCAGTTCTATCATGATGTGAATCCCCCTTTTTCATGACTTAAATGTGTTGACGAAGCACGTCTTTAATGGCTTTCTGGTCTAGTAAATTATTTAAGCCAGCCACATTTCTTGTGCCGTCATTCAGCTGGTCAATAATATCAGCTGCGCCGATATAAAGGTCTGCTTGTTCATTTTTACTTGTACTGAGATCGGTATGATCTACTTCAGCTTTAAGACCTAATTCTTCTAATGCTTTTTTGACATTCATTTCTACAATAAAGCTGCTTCCTAACCCGTTTCCACATACAACAAGAATTTTTTTCATTGTCTTACTCCCCCTTTATACTTGTGAAAATTGATCAATTAGTTTTTGGACCGATGCTAAATCTTCTGCTTCAATCAATTGTTTCGTGCGTTTCTCTTCACTTAACAGCATGGTCAGCTGTTTAAGTGCTTTCAAGTGGCTCATGCTGTCAATAGCGGCTAACACAATGACGAGCCGCACCTGCTTTTTTCCATCCTTTGAAAACGAAATGGGCTGGTTGAATGACATGAGCGTCATGCTCAATTTGTTCACGCCATCCTCGGGCCTTGCATGTGGGATGGCCACTTGTGGTGCAATGACAATATAAGGACCATTTTGATGAACAGACTGTATCATGGCTTCTACATAACTTGGTTTAATAGCATTTTGATCAAGTAAAGGCTGCGCCGCTTTTGTAATCGCCTCTTGCCATGTGTCTGCTGTTTGGTGGAGCTTGATGGTTTGTTCTGTTAATAAATCATTTAACACTGGGTTCCACCCTTTCTGATAGGATACATATGTGGGATGAAGCAGCTCCCGAATGTCATGAAGCAGTGCTTGTTTATTTTGAACGATGGTATGCTGCTGAATGATGTTGAATAGAGCGTTTACATACCCCTCGTCAATCTTCGTTTCTGAGCCTTTTCCGTATTGAAGTAATGTTTTTTTCTCATAGGCAGTTAAAATAGGATGAACGAGATGAACTGGTTTTCCTTTAAATGAAATAGGTGTTGTGGACACAACGAAATCTGCATCAACTGCTGCTAATTCTTCATATGCACGCTTTGATAACAGTCCGCGTACTTCGATGTAGCCGATTAATTCGAGAAGCTGAGTTTTCAGCATGTTACTTGTGCCAATTCCTTCTCCGCAGACAATGTATACAGAACGCTTAACAATGGATGAAATTCCTTCTCTTCTCATCCAGCTGCCAAAATGCATGGCGAGATATGCAATTTCATGGTCACTCAACTTTGAACAGGCCGCATTTTCTAAATGGCAGGCAACTTTTTGAGTAATTTCAAATACTTCTGGCTGTGCTTTTTTTATAGACTCCGTCAGTTCGTTGATTACACCAATGTGATAGATGAGTCTGTAATAGGCTGGAATTAAATGCATTGTTAAGTTTTGCTCCAATGCTTTAGGTTCTTGAAAGGAAATACAAGCATATCGCTGAAAGTCAAATATCATTTGTCTGGCGATGGTGCGAATGAGATGTTCTTCTGGTTTTTTAATTGATGGAAGTTTTTGTTTTTTGGCACTGAGCCATAAGGTGCTAAGAAAATAGATCTCATCATCATGAACAATGAGACTGGCCTCTTTTTGAATCTGCGCCATGAAACGAATAGCCGCCAAGCATTCCTCTGTTTCCTGCAATGTTCGCTTTTCTTCGTTTGAAATGTGTACAGCATGCCCTAGCTTCATCCGCTTGAAGTAGAAAAAGAGATCCAAAGAGAGCTGATCCAGCATCTCATCTGCAAATTCAAGCTTAAGTTCTTGTTCTGACTGCTGGAGGAGATGGTGTACCCGTTTGGATGAAATAGGTCCCTTTAACCAAAACGACGGAAACGTTTTTTCGTTTTTTATCATGGTGCGAATGAAATGTATATAAGGTTTGAGTGCCAATCGAATGGCCCTTTCGTCTCCTGAAATGACATAGCCGCTTGCTGCCTGATAGCGGAGTGTGATCTCCTGCTTGAAAAGCGCTTCTTTTAGCTGTTTCATATCCTCAAGCAATGTATTTCGGCTCACCTTTGTCATCTTCATAAAATCATCAATTCTTAGGCAATGCTCGCTGCATGCAATGGATAAAAGCAAGATAGCCCTTCGTTCTTTTACACATGGTTCATAATCGTGACCAACAAGAATGGTATCAGCTTTTTGAAGAATGACTTCTTTTTCATGAGGATTTAAATAATAGCCAAGATGGCCTTTTCGCTGCACACCACTAAGCTGATGAGTTTCCAGCCAGCTGTTCATTCGTTTGATTTCAGCATAAACGGTTCGAGTCGAGACATTCATTCGATTCTGTAAATCTTCTATTGATAGATAAGATGTCGTATGAAGCAGCATAGATAGTAAAGTCGTGCCCCTTTTGGTTAAGTACAGTTGGAATTCCTCCTTTCTTCCCTTTGCTTATAAGTCTAATCAACTCACATGCATCAAAGAAGTCCAAATGTCTTCAGCACGTGCTGTGCAGCGATTGTGTGCTTTTTTCATAAGAAAAACACACCATTTGAGTGTGCTTTCAGGCTTGTATACAAAGAGTTCTTTGCCTTCTTTTGCGTGTTTGCGAACCAATAAACGCAAAAAACCTTGAATGATATAAAGCCAGCCAAGGTTTTTTCACTTCTTATCATCTTTTGATTTCTTTTCCCTTGGCTACTGCCCATGCATACCGTTGCATCGAGTGAATGCGATTTCAAAAAAGAATGTCTTTTAAGAACAAATACAAAATGATGTCATAATACAGATAAAACTTGTTCTCCTCTTAGGAATTCAATAAATGCTTTAACAGATTTAGTCTCTGTAGATTTCTGATCATACATGAGCCAAGTATCTCTAGTTAATGGCTTTTTCTTAGTATCATATATTTCCATTGTATATAGTTTATCTGAATTTCTTAAGCAAATCTCGGGTGCTATCGAGTACCCAAGCCCTTGCTTCACCATTTCTTTGCATGTCTCATGTCGATCAACTTTCATAGCTATGTTTGGTTGCAGGACTAGATTGTCGTACATCCAATCATCGAGAATAGTCTTTAAAGAATTATCAGTCTCATATTTTATAAATGGTAACAAAGGAAGCTGTCCTATATTAATGAGATCTCTAGAGATGATTAGTAATTTTTCTTTTGTAAGCCTCTCCTTCTCTCCTTTCCATCGATGGTCCCCTCTAATTATTCCAACTTGTACAATACCTGCATCTAATAACTTCATGACATCAGTGCTCCATCCAGTTTGCACACTAAATTGGACATTGGGATATATGTTGGAAAAATCTCTAAGTAATTTAGGGAGCTTATATTGTGCGAAATTGCTGGAAATGCCAAGTCTTAAGTGTCCCTGTACTTCTTTTCCTAAGTTAACGATTTTATCCTTGGTATCCTGCAGTTCCTTTAACATTCTTCGTGCATAGAAAACTAAATGCTCTCCCTCTACAGTAAAGGTAATTCCCTTATGTCTTTTGTTAAACAATTTAATCTCAAAAACTTCCTCAATCTTATTTAATCTATAAGTAATTGAGGGCTGAGATGTATACAACCTTTCCGCTGTTTTTGTTAAATTTTGCTCATTGTAAAGGATATCAAGTAAAATCCAATCTTTTTCATCCATAGTGGTCATCCTTTCTAAGTTTATTATAATTATAGATGTGTTCTTGTTAAATTGAATAATACTTTATTTTGTACATCCTACACGAACCTTATAACACGAAGTATACGTACTGATTTACATGCAGAGAGCATATCAAATAGGTAAGGGGGGCCTCTTTAAGAGTCCCCCCTTACCCTATAGCCCTATTTCTATGCATGTTGTTTTAGAAATGATGCAGCATTGAAACCAGCAGTTTTTCCAAATACTGAACCAGACATTAAACCTGAACCACCTGGATAGTTCTCATAGAAAATACCCCCTACCATCTCACCAGCTACGTATAAACCCTTGATAGGTTTATTTTTAGAATTTAAAACCTCTGCATTTGTATTCACTCGAAGACCGCCAAATGCAAAGGTAACACCGCATGTTACCGGATAAGCATAATAAGGTGCTTGATCTATTGTCAGCGCCCAATTTGTTTTTGGTGGTGTTATCCCTACAGTCCCCTTTCCATCCTTAATGGAAGGATTATAGTCTCCTTCTTGCACGGACAAATTATATTCTTGTATCGTATCTTTAAACACTTCTTTACTGATTTTCATAAGGTCTGCAAGTTCTTCTAAGCTATCAGCTTGATAGCAGGTAGCTTCGTCCAAAGTATATTCATCGCGTAATAATGGATGTACTTTGGCATCAAATACTTGAAATGCTTTATGACCGGGCTGCTTGAGGATTTCTCTTCCATATTTAGCGTACGTATAATTCCTAAAATCTGCTCCTTCATCTACAAATCTCTTCCCTTCCAAATTAAACATTAAGCCAAGTGGAAAAGAGGATTTCTTGTAAATATCGCCAGGCTTGTTAAAATCACCAACCGCTGGAGCATTATAATCAGTGCCTATAGAATGGCAGCTGCTCCAATCTCCATATTTAGAAGCACCAGCTTTCACTGCCATATCCAAGCCGTCTCCAGTGTTATATTCCGTACCTCTGACAATCGCACCTTCCCATTCCTTACCCAGGAATTCGATTCTCATCTTTTTATTTGCTTCAAAACTACCACATGCAAGAATGACGGTTTTAGAATAAATTTGAACTAACTCACCGTTCTTTTCGACTACTACACCCGTTACCCCATCATCAACACTAATTAAATCAACCGTTCTGGCATCATACTTCACTTTTATTCCTAATTGATCAACACGCTGATAAAGTTGTTTGATGAGGCCAACACCTTTTCCAGAAGTCTTAAGAGGTAAACCACCCCAAAAATGCCGCTTTCCTTCTTTTTCATATGACTGATTATCATAATTTAATTCAAATTTTACTCCGTTTTTATACATCCACTTAATAGTTTCAAAAGATTTTGAAATTAAATGGTGGGCTAATTTGTTATCACTTTTACCAGAAGTCACTCTCATCAAATCATTCATGAAATCATCCTCTGTATAAGTAGGCATTACAATATGTTCTGAGTCATAATCTGTCAAATCCGGAAGTACTTCTCTTAACATATCTAATCTGTTATAGGCTACTCGAATTGCACCATCTGTGAAATATGAATTTCCTCCACGTTTTTCAATAGGTGCCCTTTCAAGAACAAGTACATTTGCCCCTCCTTCATGTGCACTAATAGCAGCACACAAAGCCGCATTACCCCCGCCAACAATGATAACATCATATGAGTTATTCACTCAGCTACTCCTCCTTGACTTTATTTTGTAACATAAATGTGACTGTACATTAATGTTAAAGAAGATATAGCCATAAGTGAAATATATGTTTTTTTAATTCAATTTAAAATTTTGTTTATAACTGTTGATTACTTGCAATTATTAATAGGTTTATCTATGTAAACATTTAGCTAATTAAGCACAAGGACTATTAGATAAATTCTCTAGAGATAATGGTTCAAACTAATATGAAGGAGTTAGATCCCTCTACAATATAAAAATGCCTTCCCAGTTAAGGAAGAGGCACTTTCTAAAAAACCTATTTACTCATGGTACGGTTACCATGAGGTCTAACCAGCATTGATTATGGACAATATAGTAGTAGTCTCTCTTGTAAACTTTCCAAGATTTCTACAGGCATTTCCCTGACCTTGATATCCTCACCTAGAAAAAAAAGCCAATTTGTTATTTCGGTTATTTCTTCTGAATGATTAACATTGATAAAAGTCTTTAAAATGGCTGTAGTTTGGTAAGGATTCGTATAAGAAATTGACATTTTGAAAGGATGGTATTTTTTGAACTGTGCAATTGCCTTTGGACCAAGTTCAAGGACAAGGTTAATTACTTCTTCCTGTTTACTTAGTTTTTCTAAAATCTTTTTCCTGCTTAATCGAATATTTGTAGAGCATGGTTCTACATCTGTGAGATGGTCGACAGGCAAAATCCGTTTCTTCTCCTCCTTTAAATCAAAGCCTTCAATCAGCCACAGGCTTTTTTCACGATAAAGATTCAAGAGGTAAATAGGATAGGACTTTATCACGTTCTCCTCTCTCATGGTAATCAGTAAATATCGATCCAAAATAAGCAGTTGGATTAATTTTTCTAACATGGGATGAGGGAGATCTGTCAAATCAAGCAGATCAGGATTATTCGGATTAGTCCCTTCAAATAGTAAGAGGCGATTTAAAAGAACAAGGTCATCTTGCTGGGTTTCTGAGATGAGTCCTAGTAATTTTTCAGCTAAAGACTGGCGACTCTTTAAATAAGGGAGTTGTTGGTTTCTCGTGGCCATAAAGGCAATAAAAAGAGCTTTAATCTCATTATCGGTAAAACGAACAGTTGGCAGGACAGAGTTGTTCATCACAAAATATCCCCCGTCCCTTCCGACTTCTGCGACAAGCGGCATCCCCATAGCTTCAATTTCTCTGATGTCTCTAATTGCTGTCGAACGAGAGATATTAAATTCTCTCATGATTTCAGAAATTGTAAAGTTGGCGCGGTTGTTAATATACCGCATGATGGTATTAATCCGTTCAACTTTTTTCATCTGGTCCCCCCTAAACAGTATCATTTTTTGACATGGTTTAAGCCTATTATATATTTATCAAGTGAAAAGAAAAAACATTTGATCAATTTTTGAAATGGATGTGTAGAATATGACAGATTATATACTAGAAGAAAAAGACAGCTTTCACGTGTTAGGTATTGGAACTGAACTTAAGAGTCATTACACAGACTATGCGGGCATCACGAAGGAAAAAGCAGACTTTTGGCAAGCAGTCAACCAAGAAGGTAAGCTTGACACCTTAAAAGCCATTGCCACAAATGACTATATTTTTATCGTAAACGAAGCGATAAATAACAAGCTGATGCATTATGTCGGGGTCATGACAGAGGAATCGTTACCAGAAGCGGACAGAGTGATTCAATTTCCTAAAGGGGAATATCTAATCGTTAAAGGGGAAGCTAAAACGGCTGATGACTTGCATCAAACGCTTACTGGCATTGCATTTGGTCAAGTCTTGCCTGAAGCAAAGAATTTTGCCTATGTTGGTGGACCAAATGCAGTGGTAGAAATGGGACAGCGAAACGACTTATTACTTGGTGAGATGTGGATTCCTGTTGTACGGAAATAAGAAGGATATGGAGGGATAGAAATGGCTTATATCGTTGATTTTAAACATGTGTCTACGATTGGTTTAGAGTCTTCACCTGTAGTAGAAGCACTTGCTGGCTTACGAGCGAATGAGGCTCGTTACTTTATGAACAAATATAAGCATGCATTTACAGTATTACCTGCCAGCGAAAGTCAGGAGACCCTTGATTATGTGAACCGAGTGTTAAAAGAAGAACGTGAACTAGAGTTTGCAGCCAAACCATTAGAAACGGCAAGTTTTCAAGTGGAAAATATCAAATGGACCTACGTCTTTTATGAGGATGGTCTTGCAATTAACGTCCTGTATACAGTGGATGACCCGAAAAAACGCGCTGTTGGTTTTAAGCTTTCTGAAGGGATGGAAGTACCAAAGGAATTAGAAGGAAAATTTAAATTTGCTAGGCAGAAGTCTAAACTAGCTGGAACGATTCGTGGGTCATTTTTTAAAATTAAAGGGGAATATTGAGTTAAGAAACACTTTCTTCACTCGAATTTGTGAATCTGATTGAACAAATAAATTTCTACCTTCTAAACAGAGCAGCATTCTCTATGCATTATTTAGAGGATGTTTTTCTGTTTATTGTACCAACCTCATTTTCTTATGAAGAAGTTCGCCGTTAAAGTGGCTGGTCTGTTTAACATCTATACTTTTTCAAGAAAAAGATGTAAAGTATCCCTCATTCAAAAAACACTCACTTTAAAAGCTGTGAGTGCTCATTTTGGCTTGTCTCTATCATACGTGACCCACACAGGAAAAAAGGTCCTCATCTCCCTTTTTGTCGGTTTTTTCTCAATTTGAAGTCCAATAACACAAAAAACCTTGAAAGGCATTAAGCCAATCAAGGTTTTTTTGCGTAATATCATTAAAAATGAACTAATTTGAATTCATTTTTGAAAGAAAGTCTTGAAGAACTCCTTTTACTGGTGAATTCGTAGTAGTAGCCACTACATGATTTACACGTTCTAAAATTTGAGGTTGCTTCAATATCAATTTCTTGCCTTCTTCAATTGGGAAACTTCTCAAAGTATCAATACAAATCTCAAATAATTCGTTATCATTAGTATTCAACAAATCTATTAAAATATTTAACTCATATTCATTGCACTCATTATCCAGACAATAAGCGATTTTACGCTGCCACTCTATTGGTTTATTAGGCACCTGATTTGATAGTTCCTCCCAGTCGTTTAGGCTAAAATCAGAGAGTATCTCACGAGCAATCAAACACCCGTCATCATACCATGAATCTACTGTTGTATCAGCAGATAAAAGATTATCTAATTCTCTAAACATATAGAGTCCCCTAATTATGAAATTACTCTGAGAACACATTCGAGTACCTACAGCCTCAAAAATTGATCAAAAACGAGTAAAACTGAAGAAACTAGCGATGTTAATTTGTTAGTAAATAAGTATCTATTATTTTATTTCCACCAGTTGGATGTAATTTCTTTCAAATGAAATTCTATAAAATCAATCACTTTGGTATAGTCATCCGAGCTGAATTCCTCAATAGGATTGTCCCAATCTGTATTTTTAACTATTAGAACAAGGTAGTTACCATCAGAAGATAAATCAGGATACCACCCTAAATCCAATGTTATTGATGATTTCTCATGATAAAGTTGTAATAAACTTTCAGTGAACATAAACCATCTATCATCTTCTGCTTCTAACTTTTTAGGGTCAATTTCCCTAAAATTATTATAACGTACAATCCAACCTTCAGTTATTCTTAAAGGGTGAATGTTTACTTCGGGAATATCAAGTTTCACATATTTTCTCATCATCATCTGACCTCTTTGTTAATATTCTAGTTATTTTATTCCTAATTTATTTAAATATTTAGTTAATCTGTCTCCAGCAATCGGGTGGCCGTGATACACATTTCCACTCGTCAGTTCTCCCCTAATCCAACTAGTAGATTTACCATTATCATAACCAACAATTTTACCTGTATCATAAATGAAATAAAAATTATTGTTGCCGTTATCAATGATATGCCCTTTTTGAAGAGCCTCTTTTTCTAAGACTTTATTATTTATTTCAGGCAGGTATTGAGCATTTCTTTTCCCTGTCTCACTAAAACGTTTGGCTTCTTCAGCAGTCCTAGCCTTTAAATGTTTATTATCATGATGAGAATATACTGCATTATTTATCTTAGATCTAAAATCTTTTCTACCATAATAACTTTTATGAGCAATTTCATCATGCCTTTTTGAGATATTAGGTATACCTGTACTCTTTACCCCCATCTTACCTTGAAAACCTTTCGCTCCAAATGGCAAAAGCATTCCCAGCGCCGCATTCATACTCGCTTCCTGCTGTTCTT
>NZ_LRMO01000025.1:0-85178 GCF_019266135.1 Bacillus sp. F2HM | reverse complement strand
AGTTTTCAAAGATCATGTTCAAAAATGGAGCGGGTGATGAGAATCGAACTCACGACATCAGCTTGGAAGGCTGAGGTTTTACCACTAAACTACACCCGCGTGGTTTGTATTGGCGCGCCCGAGAGGAGTCGAACCCCTAACCTTTTGATCCGTAGTCAAACGCTCTATCCAATTGAGCTACGGGCGCTTAATCAGGCGACTTAATTATCTTAACATATCGTTTTTATTAAGTCAACATCTTTTTAAAATTTGTTTGCCGCATGCGTGTGAACGTCTGTGTTTCAAATACGTCATCAGCGACGAATAAAAATATACCATGAATTATATAAAAGGGTCAATACATTTTTCTAAAAAAGTTTCATGTTTTTTAAAATTGATTTTTTCTTAGATCAATAGACATGTAATAGCCCTATTTTCTTTTCTTTCTTCATAATTCTAATGATTCTTAAATAAAATCTTTCTAAATACAAAGGAGGACAAAACATGACCACATAGAATTTTTATTTATTGGAAAATTCTTAATATTTTTCCAATCAATTAAAGGAGGTAGGAGATGATGAAAAAGTTTATCGCTTTTCAAATCATGATCGCTTTGGTGATAGGAGCTCTTATCGGCCATTTCTTCCCTGACTTCGGAATGGCGCTCAGGCCAATTGGAGATGGATTCATCAGGCTGATTAAAATGATCGTTGTTCCAATCGTGTTCTCTACCATTGTTATTGGTGCAGCCGGCAGCGGCGGCATGAAGAAAATGGGCAGCCTTGGATTAAAGACAATCATTTGGTTTGAGGTCATCACAACCATCGTTCTTGGGATCGGGCTATTATTGGCAAATGGGCTAAAGCCTGGCGTTGGCCTCGATTTCTCTAAATTAGCTAAGAAAGATATTGGGGAATTAGATGGTTATACGGAGAAGGTCGTTGACTTTAAACAAATGGTATTAGATATCATTCCAACCAATATCGTCGATGTTATGGCTCAGAATGATTTACTTGCTGTCATTTTCTTCGCCATCTTATTTGGTGTAGCGGCAAGCGGCATCGGTAAAGCTTCTGCTCCTGTTCTCACCTTCTTTGAATCAGTGGCACAAATCATGTTTAAGCTCACACAGATGGTGATGGTGACAGCACCTATTGGGGTTCTTGCATTAATGGCTGCTTCTGTCGGTCAATATGGCATTGTTTTATTAATCCCAATGATGAAGCTTGTCGGGACTGTATTTTTAGGATTATTCATTATTCTCTTTGCTTTATTCCCTCTGGTCGCACTGATCTTCCGTTTTAACTACTTCGAAGTATTAAAAATGATTTGGGATTTGTTCCTTGTTGCCTTCTCTACTACGAGCACTGAAACTGTCCTTCCTCAATTGATGGAACGAATGGAGAAATACGGGTGTCCAAAAAGAATCGTTTCTTTTGTAATTCCATCTGGTCTTTCTCTCAATTGTGACGGATCAAGTTTATATTTATCGGTTGCCTGCGTATTCCTTGCACAAGCATTTGGTGTCGATATGAGTCTGTCACAGCAGCTTTTGATGATGCTTGTTCTTGTGTTAACGAGTAAAGGTATTGCAGCTGTGCCATCCGGTTCACTCGTTGTTCTTTTGGCAACCGCTCATGCAGTAGGTCTTCCAGCAGAAGGCGTTGCCATCATAGCCGGTGTTGACCGAATTATGGATATGGCACGAACAGGCGTGAATGTTCCAGGGCATGCCGTTGCATGTATTGTCGTATCTAAATGGGAAAAAGTATTCCGTGAGTCAGCGTGGGAAGTTCCTAAAGCTGGTGAAGAAACAAAAGGGATGTAATGTTATATGAAGGAAAGGGTTCGCCCTTTCCTTTTTTATGCTAAAAATGTTTGCTTTAGTACGGCTTTTCCTTGAGGATGCAGCTGCACTTCTGCATATGCCCCATTAATCAGTGTCATTTGCGGCGGGACATGTCCACAATCTATGTCGTAAAAAATGGGGATTTGTAGTTCCTTTTGTAATTCTTCATATACATCCTGATACTGATACCCTTCAACAGGCACATCTACTGCACTTCGCCCAAACATCATACCTGAACAGTGATCAAACCACCCTGCTAGTTTTAATTGAACAAGTGATCTCTTCACGCTTGCAGCATTTAATGCGCAGTTTTCGAAATACCAGAGAATCGGTTCATCTTTTATGAATGTTTTCTGAAAAGTTTTTACGTCCCCATAAGGTGTCCCTGCTAAGTGACGTATAATATCAATGCAGCCACCCATCAGTCTTCCCTTCACTGTCATTTCTTGTTGATCAACCGTATGCCATGCGGTCGATTCTGTTAAATGAAAGACATGTTTACTCGGGTTGTCATGCTGCCATTCCTTTTGATACATAGATGAAGAAAACTGGGTTATCTCCGTCTCCCCTTTAGCGGAAAGTGTTCGTTCCCACATGGCAGTCGTTTGATCCAGCTCTTCTCCTCTTAGATCGACTAAGTTCGGTCCATGCGCTGTGGCAATGCCTGTTTTTAATGTTAACGCCAGCAGAAGTGCACTCGTATCTGAGTAACCAAGAATCCACTTTTTTTTCATCGATGAGAAATCAAGGTGCTCTAATACTTCCAAAAGCAGCTGTCCTCCCCATGGCGGGATGATGTGATCAATCTCCTCACATGTCATCATGTACTGAAGTTCGTTTGCTCGTTCTATCGCAGGCGCAGATTTTGCCTTTTCCTGCTGCCAGACCGTCTCTCCACATATGACATCATAGCCTCTATGTTTCATTCGTTCACATGAAAGCTGAAACATGTCATGCAAAGATGGCTGTACACCTGAGGAAGGTGCTGTGACGCCAATTGTTTGTCCTTTTTGCAAATGCGGAAATTGTATCATTCTGCTTCCCCCCAACCTCTACTCTCTTCCCTGTCCATTTTAAAGAAAATGCCCCTTTTATAAGGGACATCTCTTCTTATTCCTTTTGACGCAGTACAGTATAGACTCCTGCAAAGATACATAGAATCCCAATGAATGAGCGTATCCCCATCTCTTCACCTAAAAGCAGCCAGCCGAGAGCTGCCCCTACGATCGGTTGAAAGAAAAAGAACAGACCGCCGCTCGAGGCATCCATCAATTGAAGCCCTCTATTCCACAAAAAGAATGCTAGAGCTGTTGAGATGATGCCTAGATAGAGAATGCCGCCCCAAATCTCTGGCCTTGCCATCTGCTCCACATCTAGATAAGGTAAACGAAATAAAGCAGCTGGTGTTAAGACAATGAACGCAATGATGATCGCATATGTGGTCGTCACGACTTGAGGGTATTTTCCTGGAACTCGTTTCAGCAAAACAGACATCAGTGCCCAAGTTAAAGCAGCAAAAACTAATGAAAGACCGCCAACAAATTCATCTGTTTGCACTGCGACTGGTCCAATCATGAGCCATACACCTGCTGTCGCAAGCAGGATGGATGCGCACTTTCGAACAGTCATGGCTTCTTTTAATAGAAAGAACGCAAACAGCACCATAAAAGCAGGGGTCGCAGATGTGATCACAGCTCCCATTTGTGCCGACGTATACATGGTGCCAATTTCTTGGGTCACAATTGATAGGAAATTTCCGATCAATCCGATCATGACAACAAGCGGGATATCTTTTTTATCTAATCGAAAGGAATAGCCCAAGCGCCAAATGGTGCACACCAGCACGATTCCTGCTACAGCATATCTCATCCATACAAGCTCAAGCGGCGGAACCACCGCTACTGTTACTTTGACAACAACGTACATGCCGCCCCAAATACTTGCAGCGATTGCTAGGTAAAGGGCGCCTATATATTTTTCCTTCATCTTTTCCCCTCCGTTACTGGATATATTGATCGCCATATCCACAAACGGAGATCACTCTCCGTTATGGACGGAGGGTGTTTGGTACATCATGTTCAAATAAAGGCTTCCATAGCATTGTCGTCACCTCATTTGTTTTTATTTTCAGACTACTTTATAACAAATTCTGGTTGACTTCAATCCTTTTTTGTCACCATTTTTCTTCATATAATAGAAGATAAACGGATATTGACATGCTGAATTCGTTTTCATATAGTAAGTAAAACTATAGGTGGCCATGCAGAAAAGGAGTAGAGGACGTTGGATATTGAAGCGAGGAAACACATTCCCAGCACGGAACACGAACCGTTTCTTGAGGGAATAAAAGATTGTGTGCCAACCCTGCTCGGTTATATGAGTATTGGGTTTGCCTTCGGAATTGTTGGAATTAGCGCACAGTTAAGTATATGGGACATTGCGCTTTTATCGATTTTTATTTACGCAGGTGCTTCACAGTTTATAATCTGTGCACTGCTTGTGACGGGTAGTCCCCTTTCTGCTATTATTTTCACCACATTTATTGTGAATCTGCGTCATTTATTGCTCAGCCTGACGCTTGCTCCTCATTTTACACGCTACTCTGTGAAACAAAATATTGGATTCGGTCTATTGCTGACTGATGAATCCTTCGGTGTAGCGATGAATAAATTAGCGCAGCAAGGAAGGCTGAATAACAGGTGGATGCACGGACTAAACATAACGGCGTATTTATGCTGGATTGCAGCCTGCATACTTGGCGGCATTTTTGGACACTGGATTTCAGATCCTGAAGCGCTTGGTCTTGATTTTGCTTTATCAGCGATGTTTGCTGCACTGCTAGTCCTTTCGTTACAGACAGTACCAAAAAATAAGTTAACTCATCGCCTGTCGCTTGTGTTGTATATGGTCGTTGCCATGTTTGTTCTGCTTCATTTTGTTCCATCACATGTGGCTGTTCTCATAGCTACTGTACTTGTCGCAACCATTGGGGTGGTGACAGATAAATGATCAATAGCTTTATGTTATGGCTCATTGTTGGTTGTATGATCGTCACCATCATTCCAAGGGTCGTACCCTTTATATTTGTACGGAGTATTCAGCTGCCTGAAGTGGTGCTGAAATGGTTATCGTTTATTCCTATTTGTATCTTTACAGCTTTGATTGCAGAGCATCTCTTCATCCATACAACAACTGGCACAGGCGTCACTATCCACTGGATGTATCTGGCTGTATTGACTCCTACTATACTCATTGCTGTTTGGACAAAAAGCTTGTCACTTACTGTTCTTGTCGGCGTCATGCTGATGGGCACTGCTAGATGGTTTTTCTAAAAGAAAAAGCTTAACCGCATGTGGTTAAGCTTTGTTTCATTTGACGATTCCGTATACAAATCCATCATAACCTTTTTCCCCAACAGTTTGAATCGCTGTTGCCTCTATTCTCGGCTCTTGTTTGAGTAAATCGAAAAATTCACGAGTTCCTTGTACTCGTTCATCCCCATCAGAGTCATGAAGGACGGCTCCATTTCTGACGACATTGTCTGCAATAATGACGGTTCCTTTTTTCGAGAAATCTAATGCCCACTTCAGATATTTCGGATTGTTCGGTTTATCTGCATCAATGAAGATCAAATCGAATGGAAGCACAGCCCTCTCTTTTAACTGAGATAACGTATCTAATGCCTTTCCTTGCAAAATGCTCACTCGTTCCGATAAGCCCGCTCTGCTGATGTTTTGCTGTGCGATCTTTACATGATGGCTGACAGCCTCTAATGTGATGAGTTCCCCATCCTCCTCAAGAGCACGCGCCAGCCAAATAGTACTGTATCCACCGAGTGTCCCGATTTCTAAAATGCGCTTTGCATTCTTCGTTTTTGCTAATAAATAAAGCATTTTCCCTTGGGCTGGTGACACATCAATTTCTGGCAGACCTGCTTGCTTATTATGAGTAAGGGCTTGCTCCAATACATCATCTTTAGGAATCAACTTGTCTGTGATATACTCGTCGACTTTCTTCCACACGTGCTCCATTTCATCCATCTCCCTTGATCATGTCTTCTCTCTCAAGTCTACATGATGATCGTGAGAACGTATAATCAATTCTTTTCACACATCTATTCATTTTTTTGATGAAAAACATGTGATGAGGAATACATGAAGCAACGCACTAGTTTCGGTTCTACTGGTTCAGCTTATTTTTGACATCCCCTTTTTTATCTTGAAGCTTTCCTTTTGCTTGATCCTTTTTCCCTTCTGCTTTCAAGTTTTGATGATCGGTTGCTTCACCAAGCTTTTCTTTGACTTGGCCTTTGACTTGATTTGTTTTTCCTTTCGCTTTATCCATATGTCCTTTTTCTTTACTCATTTGTTCCACCTCCACGTTTGATACTATTCATTTAGCCTTTTTGAAAGATACAAAACATCTGAGTGTGCGATGTACACGTTTCAGGTATGATAGACATTAGAAGAAGGGTTGGTGTTCTATTTCATGATCGTCTCTGAAAAGATATTCACAGTTCGTGGGGTGACCTATCGTATCCGGTCCGCTTCAGCGGCTGATGCCAAGCAGTTATCAGCTCTCAGACTGAAAATCGATGGTGAAACAGAATATTTAGACCGTGAACCAGGCGAAGCCTTTCTTGATGAAAAAGCATTTGAGGCTTTGATTCAAGAGGATACCAAGCAAAGCCGGCATTTATTTTTGGTCGCTGCTATTGAAGGAAAAATTGTCGGTTTTTCAAGATGCGAGGGCCATTCACTCAAGCGATCTGCTCACAAAGTGACATTTGGCGTCGCCATCCAGAAAGATGCTTGGGGGTATCACATCGGGAAAGAGCTTTTAGCCGCTTCAATCGACTGGGCAGATCAGCAGGGTATTCAGAAGATATCACTTCAAGTGCTGGAAACGAACAAAAAAGCCATTCGGTTATATGAGAACCACGGCTTTTTGATTGAAGGCGTATTAAAAAACGATAAACGGCTGAGTGACGGATTATATTATGATACTGTTGTGATGGGCAGGCATCGGCCAAGCTCCTGACTACTTACATCACATAGCCCCATATCATCGAAATTGCACTGTATATCAGAAGCAGCCCCATCACATACTGGAACGGTTTTTCGTAAGCAGTCAAAAAACGCTTATACAAAGAGCCAAATAAGCTCCAGCTGAATGTACCGAGAAAGCCAATGAGTGCGAGAATCAGCGTCCATATGACATACTGTATATTAGATTGTCCATTTGGCAAAACAAATGTTGAAATCACAGTCAATCCATACAAGATCGCTTTTGGGTTGATAAATTGCAGCATCATACCAGGGATAAAATGATTGTAGCGATCAAGAGTTTCGTCATTCCCGCCTTTACTTTTCATGATTTTGACCGCTAAATAAATCATGTATGCAGCTCCGATGAACGCCATGACCCAGCCTATTTTCGGCATTACTTGATAAAGAATGAGATTAAAGAAGCAGCTCAAACACAAAATGACGAGAAATCCGATACCTACACCTAAACAAAATCGAAATGTTTGCTTGACCCCATATTTATTCGTAAAGACCATGGCCATGATGTTGTTGGGCCCTGGGGTAAAGCTGCTAACAAAAGCATAGATCAACATAGAAAGAATCAAAGTTGCCGCCTCCCTTGTACGTTATTAAGACTTTAATTACTTTATTGCGTATGTTACGTTTTATTGTAACGTTCGGTCTTTATAAAGTAAATAGAGAAAGGAGTTTTTTTCATGGAAGATGTACAATCGATTATTTCTAAAAATGTGAGGCTTCTTAGAGATCAAAAAAAATTGAGCCTCGAAAAGATGGCAGAATTAACTGGGGTCAGCAAGACGATGATTGGACAAATTGAAAGAGGAGAATCGACCCCTACCATTACGACTTTGTGGAAAATCGCCAACGGATTAAAAGTATCTTTTAGTGAGCTCATTCACGCACCGCAGCCTGAAATCAAGGTAGTACGCAAGGAAGATGCACAGGTTTTAACTGAAGATGATGGAAAATATCGTGTATACACGACTTTCCCTTTTGACGACCGGGGGAAATTTGAAATGTACCGAGTGGAAATTGATCGAGGCGGGTCGCTTCGTGCGAGTGAACACATTGGGGGAACAGAGGAATTGATCACTGTTTTTGAGGGAGTCCTTGATTTAACCATTGGTGATGAACAATACACCTTAAAAGCCGGAGACTCTATTCGTTTTAAAGCGGACCGGACGCACACGTATCAACAAGCCGGGGAACAAATGGTCCGGATGCAAATGATTCTTTATTATCCTCATGAAAAAAGCTGACAGGCTTGTCCACCTGTCAGCTTTGCGTTTTATTTAATTAAATCCTGGATCGCGTACCACTGTTCTCCAGTAAATGTGACACTATATTTTCCTAATCCTAATTCTTTAATAGAGGTTTGTTTTAAAATCCCGACCCAGCCATCCTCTGCATATACAATACTTTCTGGGATATTTGATGTTGTATATGTTCTTGTTACTGAAACAGTTCGACTGGCCTGAGCCGTTATTTCACTGTTTGTTTGCTCCTTTGCTTCCACTGGAGCAGCTGTGACCCCAGCACCCGTTAAGACAATTGCTCCAACCAAAACAGAAGACATGACCTTTTTCACAAAAAAATCCCTCCCTTTTTTGTTGAACGTATAAACTATACCATAATTTAGAACTTTTGTAAGTTTATTTTTTCATTTTTTTGAAAATTATGATATCATTGTCTTATGCTAGATAGAGTGCGTTACATACTTCTATGCTTTTATCCTCATCTCAATCTAGTGAAACAATTGTGAACGGAGGTGATTTCATGAAAAAATGGCTCATCTGTTTTCAACTTGTTTTCCTCTTCTCCTTGTCGATCACACCATTTGCTTCTGCTGCCAAATGCCCTACAGTAAAACCATGTATCACTGATCCTTAAGCATAAGAAAAGGCCGATCAAACCTATTCTCTTGATCGGCCTTTTTATTTATTTTTGCTCTGCTTCCCAGCGGGCAACCTCTTCTCTTACTTTAGGAGCCACTTCTTTTCCAAATAGCTCAATGGCTTTCAGCACTTGATCATGCGGCATTGAACCAACTGGTACATGAAGCATAAAACGTGTGATGCCTACATTTTTTCTAAGGTGAATGACTTTCTCTGCCACGGTATCTGAATCTCCTACATACAGCGCGCCTTCTAAAGTTCTCGCTGCATCAAACGTAGAACGAGTATAAGGTCCCCAGCCGCGCTCTCTCGCTAATGTGTTCATCACATGCTGTGTAGATGGGAAGAATTGATCTGCTGCCAGGTCTGTTTCTGCCGCAACAAATCCATGAGAATGTGATGCTACAGTTAAGTTCTCAGGGTCATGTCCAGCGTGCACTGCCGCTTGCTTGTACAGCTGAACGAGCGGTGCGAACTGTCTAGGACTTCCGCCAATGATGGCAAGTACAAGCGGTAACCCTAGTAATCCAGCACGTACGACAGATTCACGGTTTCCTCCACTGCCGATCCAGATTGGAAGCGGATCTTGAACAGGTCTTGGGTACACCCCAACATCCTGAATGGACGGGCGATGCTTTCCGCTCCATGTTACACGCTCTGACTGCTGTAATTTGAGCAGCAAATCAAGCTTTTCTTCAAATAATTCTTCATAGTCATCCAGGTCATAGCCAAAGAGCGGGAATGATTCAATAAATGAACCACGGCCTGCCATAATTTCTGCACGTCCGTTTGATAGTCCATCCAGCGTTGCAAAATCCTGAAATACACGAACAGGATCTGCTGATGAAAGAACTGTCACTGCACTTGTCAGACGAATATTTTTTGTTTGTGTGGCTGCAGCCGCTAAGACGACAGCTGGATTCGAAGCGGCGAAATCCTCACGGTGATGCTCACCTACGCCAAATACATCAAGACCGACTTGATCTGCTAAAATAATTTCTTCTACTACTTCTCGAATACGCTGTGCGTGACTGACTGTTTTTCCTGTTTGAAAATCGGGTGTTGTTTCAACAAATGTACTAATTCCTAGTTCCATGATGGGAACCCCCTGTCTTATAAATATGTCACAAATTCAGAAACTGGCTTTCTATAGCCTCTCGCTTGTCTGCTCTCTACTTTTTCTTTTCCGAGTGTAATCATTAACACAGGAACCAAATCTGATTGAATGTTTAATACCTTTTTCATTGCTTCGGGATCAAAACCGATCATCGGGCAAGTATCCCAGCCTTTATTTTTAGCGGCAAGCATAAACAGCATGGCAGATAAGGAAGCATTGCGGATCGCCTCTTCCTTCTGGAAATCGGCTCCTCTCTGCACATAAAAGCTCATGGTCTCTCTGACCATTTCTTCATATTGCTGCGCATTGATAATGCCTAGCATTTTTAGGCCTTCATATATGTTCCCTGCGTGCTCATAAGCTTTTGGATCTCCGAGTACGATGATCGCTGCTGAAGCAGAGTGCACTTTATATTGTCCAAATGCCGCTTCTCTTACTTGTTCTTTCAGCTCTTCTGTTTGGACGACAACATATTGTGTATGCTGCAAGTTAAAAGCGGATGGTGCCAGCTTGACCTCTTCAAATATGCTGTTAAGCTCTTCTCTCGAAATCGAGATATTTGGCAAAAAATTTGATGCGGATCGTCTTTCACGTACCAACGTATCAAAGCTGAGTGTCATCTTGTTTCCCCTTTTCGCGAAGTTGTTTTGCACCTAAACCGATTTTTTTCAGTAATTCAATGAGCTGCTCTTTTTCTTCTTTTTCAATAAAGGCTAGATTTTGCGAAATGACCTCTGTGTGTTTAGGGAAAATATCGTCAAACAATTGCTTCCCTTTTTCCGTCAGCCATACATGAAATACCCGCTTATCTGAAGGCGCACATTGCCTTTTCACCAGTTCTTGTTTTTCTAGTTTGTTCACGACATATGTCATGCTTCCACTTGGGATTGAGAGGATATCGCTAATTTTTTGAACAGGCTGAGGCCCTTTACTGTAGAGCAATTCAAGGATCTGAAAGTTTTCAAATCCGATATCATAACGTTCAATGTCTTTTTGGATATTTGTAAAAAGGGCTTGATAGGCTTTCATCCACACGCGGAATAGCCTTAAATCTAATTCATGATCATGCTGCACCATGGCAACTACTCCTTTTTCAAGAAATCCTAAAACTAGGATAAATTTATCCTAACACTAGGATATTTTCTTGTCAACGAGTTTATTTCATAAAAAAAAGACCACCTTGGTTCAGTGATCCTCTTCTTTTAAGATAAAATGCATTTCAGCAATTTGTTTATATTGATTTACTTCCTGTAATGAGAACCTAGATTCCAGATCCGCCGGCGAAAAGAGAGGAATTCCTCTTCCAATGATGACAGGTACGATTTGAAGAAAAAGCTCATCAACCAATCTTTCTTTTATGAAAGATTGAAGCAGTCCCCCGCCGCCGACAATCCAAATATTCCGGCCTGTTTCATTCTTTAATTTTTTCACAAATGATAAGACATCTTCGCGAATGATATGGGTTCCTTCCAGACTGTCTTGTAACGTACGTGACATGATATAACAAGTCTTTCCTTCATAAGGAAACTCATCTGGTGACAGCTGAAGAACTTGTTCATATGTATTGCGCCCCATGATCAGCGTATCGACTGACGCATAAAAGGTGTCATAGCTCGTTTCTTCTTCGCCCTCTGTCCCTATCAGCCAATCGAGCCGGTGATCCTCTCTCGCTAAATATCCATCGATACTCATCGCCCCATAAAAAAGCAGCTTCCTTTTCTCACTCACTCCCACCACTCCCTTACTTCAAATAAGAACATATATTCTATTTTATCAAAAAGGAAAGACAAAGGCTACATAACTTTTTACGATTCCTGTTCCACCTTGAGGAGAAGCTCGTATAATTTATGCGCGAGCTTGCCGGCATCAATGGTCATTTCTTCGTGAATCCATTCCTCGAGTACACCCACGACACCAGACACGACAAAAGAGGCCTCTATTTGTTCATTCTCTGTAATAGGACGCTGATCAAGCTGCCACTCTTTCATGATTTTTTCTTTGAAAAATGCTTTGAATTGGTTTGTCGTTGGACCATTTGGTTTTACAAATAACGTCAACATATATTGATTCTCTTTCAAGTACTCCGTCGTTTTGTTTAAAAAGGAAAGCATATCAAGAGGGTCCTGACTTGGAAAGGTTTCATCATATAACCCCCCGAGCTGATCGAATAGTTCTTTCTCAAGCTGTTCATATAAATCAAACACATCTTGATAGTGCAAATAAAAGGTTCCCCTGCCTAAATCCGCTTTCCTTGATAGCTCTGATACCGTAATCTGCTGCACTTCCTTTTCCTTTAACAGCTCAAGGAAGCTTTCCCGAATGGCTCTTTTTGTTTTGATTGTTCGTCTGTCCTTCATGACATCCCCTCCATTGTTGAACAATCAGGCGCCAAATGTCTATTTATGAACAGGATCTCATCCATTGCCGATGTTCGATTGGTTTACTTCTTATTATACTCAACACATGTTCAATAATCTATATGTGTTCAGTAAAGGAGGACCATTATATGTTTCATTTTAGACTTGCTAGAGAGGATGAACTGCCTCAAGTGGCAGAGTTGTTAGATGATTCGTTTCAGGACTATTCATTTTTTGACCTATTATGTGAAAAGGTCTCAAACCGGTCTGCTTTCGCTCGTCAGCTGCATTTGGTCAATACAAAGGTGTATTTTCAGCATCAAATCTGTTTGGTCGGGGTTGAAAACGAGAACATTGTGTCTGCTGCCCTTTTAAAGCATCCGCGTCTTCCTGAACCAAGCGTCATGGATTATGTGTTGTCAGGTGGGTTAAAGCTGCTCTTCATTGGCGGTATATCGGCGGTTCAGCATGTGTTCCGTGTGTTAAAGGAGGCGAAAAAGGCATGTTCTTCCTTAAAGCAGCCTTACTGGTATTTAGAAGCACTTGTCGTGGCAAAAGACCAGCAAGGAAAAAAACTCGGAAGCCGCATGTTAAAGCAATGCCTTTTTCCCTTTATCGCCCGGCAAGGCGGCGGACTGTTCACACTGATGACGCACAACGAGGCCAATCGTCATTTCTACCAAAAAAATGGCTGGATGGAGTTTGATGAAAGAGTACTGCGTGGAAAGGAAATGTCCTTGGAAAGCTGGAGCTATAAAACCGTGATTAAATAAGGTATCCTCTTCAGGTGATGATATAATAGAGTCAGTTCAATCAATGATCATACTTGGAGGAGAGACTGATGATACGACGACTTGATCATATCGTGTTGACTGTACAACATATGGAGGACACCATTCGCTTTTATACAAACGTATTAGGGATGAAGGAAGAAACTTTTGGTGAAGGCCGTAAAGCGCTTCGTTTTGGTTTACAGAAGATCAACCTTCATGAAGCTGGTCATGAATTTGAGCCAAAAGCAGCTCATCCTCTTCCTGGATCTCATGATTTGTGCTTTATCACCGATTTAGACATGGACAGTTTGCTGCTGCACCTCCGGAAGCAAGTGGTCCCCATTGAAGAGGGGCCGGTCAGACGCACAGGTACATTAGGTCCAATTGAATCTGTTTATATCCGTGATCCTGATCTGAATTTAATTGAAATCTCTCGATATATAGAGGAGGGTGATCCGTCATGACTCGTATATTTTTGAGACCGATTGAAGAGCAAGATTATCCTGGTATTCAAAGAGGATGCCAGCATGCAGAAACACTTTATATGACTGGCACACGCAAAACGTTCACACTAGAAGAAATTCGCTCCGCCTATACTCGCTTTTTGCAGGATGACAGCAGACGAGATTTCGCCATTTGTCTGCTAGACACGAAAGAGATGATTGGAGATGCGGCGATTGTGGACATTGATCCAATCAATCATACGGCAAGCTTCCGCATTGCGCTTCACGGGCCAGAGTATTTTCAAAAAGGCTATGGCACTGAAGCTGTTCGGATGGTTCAAGCATTTGCCTTTGACACATTAGAACTCAACCGTCTAGAGCTTGAAGTCTTTTCCCACAATCCAAGAGCCTTTCGAAGCTATGAGAAAGCCGGATTTCAATATGAAGGAAAAAGACGCCAAGCGCTCTATTTCAACGGTACATACTCAGATGTCATCATCATGGGCATCCTTCGTGAAGAATATAAAAACATGATGGATACAGATGCTCCTGCTTAAGAAGGGTCATCTTTTTTAAAAAATTGAATCCCAGTGACGATGATTAAACAAATGATGGAAGAGAGAACGATAGAGATACTCGCTAGACTAAGCACCATGCCTTCCCATCTGCCAATAAAAAAACTAACAATCAATAAAACCAAACCAAATAAAATCAAGCATATTGGGACAATGAACCCCGCATGGCGCTGCCGGCGTCTTTTCCCTGCCCACCATGAGAGACACAAGACAACGATTGTAAAAAAGGCGGTTTGCAGCCAGAACATGTGATATCAACTCCTAACCCATAACAATGGAGGTACTTCAAATGAACATTAGACCCATTGAGCAAAAAGACAACCCGTATATCGCAGCGATTATCCGCCAGTCACTAGAATCAGCGAATCTAGCGATTGAAGGAACAGCCTACACTGATCCCCAACTTGACCAGCTTTTCGAATACTATCAATCATTGACTCATGCAGCCTATTGGATTGCTGAAGAGCAGGGTGAGATTGTGGGCGGTGTAGGGATTGCTCCATTTACAAAGGGAGTATGTGAATTACAAAAGCTTTATTTAAGTCCAAAAGCACAAGGAAAAGGTGCGGGCAAACAACTGATGGATACGGCACTGGAATATGCCTCTGCATACTACGAAGCGTGTTATTTAGAAACCCGCCGGGAATTAACAGCAGCTATAGGCCTTTATCAGCGATATGGCTTTTCTCTTCTTTCAGAACCGCTTGAAGGCTCTGAGCATTCTGCAATGGATGCTTGGTATCTCAAAACCTTCTCATCTTGAACCATAAAACAATCGATAGGTTTTGAGCCTCTGAAAGCCTAACTTCTCTGCCAGTTTGATTGAAGCTAGGTGATGGACATCGCAATCCCAATGCGGTGTCCTCTTTTTTTCAAGACAGGTGCTGATCATATGCTGAGCTGACAGCAGCGCTAAACCTTTTCCGCGATAAGACTCATCTGTCCAAATATCTATCTCCGCACGATCCATACTTGAAAAAATAGAGACGCATTCACTTACCACGTTCTCTCCATTTAAAATGGCAATCCCGATTCCCTTTGATAGAAAACGAGCTGTTTCTTCCCAATAGGCTTCGTAATAGCTAGAAGGGAAAGCACTGCTTGCAGTCATCACCTGCTCATTTGTCCGCTCTACTCTATAGCCTGGATGAGGCTGAGTGGCATGAGAATATGCCTGTGAATAAACGTACGCATGTCTTTCCATTTCATTCAGATGTAACCCAAGACATTTTTTCATCATTGCATCTGTTAATGGATTTGCTGAAAATAAGGTGAATCGGCCGTTTTGTCTTTTCTGCCTTTCGTACACATCCACAATGAAGGCTGAGCAGCATAACAGCTCCGCTTCACTCCTTCCTGCTACATAATAAATGCCGCATGAAGCTTCGAGAAAATAAACAAGCGGATGCACTTCATCATCGACATAAAGATGTCCTTGTATCATGCCATCCATGACCGCATCTACAAACACTGGATATGCCGGATCGATCTGCCGAATTCCTTTTTTCATTGATGGTGTCTTTTGCTGCTTCAATAGATGCACGATGATCCCCCCTATCCTTCCATTATAAAGAAAAAGTAGCTGACATAGAGAATTCTTTGCAAAAAAAGGGATTTTGCATCAAAGGCGCCATTTTTTTAAAAAAGAGACCTCATTTAAAAGGTCTCTTACATTCTGGATGATATTATTCTGCTGATGCTTCTTCTGTCACCTTCCCCTTCCAAATCAGGGTTAAGCGACTGTTTTTCGTCTCGTTCTGTTGATTTTACCGACAAACATATAGCCATATTTATAATGATTCGCTAACCATGACAATAGGATAGATCCAGCAATTGCTAGTGCTGATATTATGATTGTCCCTACAAAGAATGGATAATCTTTTAATTGTCCCCATAGCAACACAGAGATACCTAGAAAATACCCGTGAAGCAAATAGATGGTGAATGAATATTGACTAATGACAGCTACGAAAGGTGGAACGCTTTCCACTTTAGAAAACAAGAGAAAACATAAGAAGACAATACTGATTGTATAAAGAACAACGTCTGGCCTCTTAGAAGAAGGCTCGAAAAAGCCTATATATGAATTGCTTAGAAGGGTCGCTGCGGAAATCAAAACAAGTCCATACACGGCATACTTAAAACGATGAAGTCTTGTGATAAACTGCTGATAATTCACTCCACAATAATAGGCTAAACAAAAATAGAATAACCACCCTGGAAATGGAATCCATTCTAAGCCGAACATTGGATTAGGTAAATGAGGTTGTGGGATTTTGACGAGGTTCATGACACTTAAATAACCAACTGTGATGATAAAGGAGATCGGCAATACCCATTTGGCTGAGGTACGCTTAGCAATTTTGTGAAAAAACATGTGCAAAAAGTAAAATTGAAAAATAATCAGAACAAAATAACCAATATAATTTCCCAATAAGACATTTGCTGAAGCTCTTTTAAAAAAGTCAGCTGCCCCTCCATTTAACGATGCCGAATGCATAAACCCATCGACAATCCCAATAAATACAAATGGGAAAAAGATGGCTTTCACTCTCTTCCACATAAATCCTTTAGGTGTACCATTTGGATAAGCATGCGCCAATAAAAACTCAGAAATGAAAATAAAACTCGGTGTACTGAACATGAGTAGTGCTACAAGAATCGATGATGATTGAGGACTAGATAAAATGGCTATTGCATGAATGAGCACAACACTCAAACACGAGATACACCGAATAAAAAAAATCTCTTTAATTTGCATTGAAAATCCCCCTCCTGTATTTGGTAAAACATGTATTAGATTAACATGAATAACACCTTATCAACAGGGACCTTGTGATTATATTCAAAAATCTATCCAAAAGGAACAAAAAAAAGAGCCCTAGTTAGAGCCCCTAATCTAATCAGATTCAACCGTTGCCTTCCCCTTCCAAATAAGGGTTAAGCCTAATCCAAGAAATAAGACAACACCTGCGAAAAGGAATGGGAAGTGAATATTTTGATCGAATAAAATGCCGCCAAGTGCCGGCCCGAAAATCGTACCTAGGCTTGTGTAGGTAGAGTTCATTCCTGCGACAAATCCTTGCTGGTTGCCAGCGATTTTGGATAAGAAGGTCGTTAATGCTGGACGCAATAAATCAAATGCAAGGAAAATGACACATGTGACAATCAGAACAACCAAAAAGCCTGAAACAACGGTTGAAACGAAAGCAAGGACAGCCCCGATAATCAGACATAGCTGAATGACTCTTTTTTCTCCTAGGGCATTTACCAGTTTACCAAACACAAGTACTTGGATGATGACTGCCACAATCGAACTGACGGTAATGATGACGGCAATATCTTTTGGACCAAATCCAAACTTATGATTTGTGAACAAGCTAAAGACTGTTTCATATGCAGATAGTCCAAATGCGAGGACAAACACAATGATAAAGGCGATGAGGTAGCTTGGATGAATTGATTTTTTCAAATCTTTAAAGAAAGTCGATTCTTTCACTTCATTCATTTGCTTCTCTCGCTCTTCTTTTGTTAAAGGCTCCTTCAGCATAAACATAGACGAAATGACGGCAATAAACGCAATCCCTGCCGCAAAGAAGAATGGCAGGCGTACGCCGTATTCTGCTATAAACCCGCCAATTCCCGGGCCGATGATAAAACCGGTACTAATGGCCGCAGAGACATAGCCCATCGCCTTTGATCTTTCTTGAACGGTCGTAATATCTGCGACATATGCAGTGACAGCCGGCATAATAAATGCCGCACTAATACCGCCTAGAAGCCTTGCAACATACAGGACGTACACGTGTGTTCCAAGACCAAAAACGAGTTCTGATAACGCGAATAGAAACAGCCCAGACACAATCATAATCTTTCTTCCGTAGCGGTCTACCCATCTCCCTGCAATAGGTGATGCGATGAGCTGGGCAACGGCAAACGCCGCCACAAGGTATCCCATTGTACTCCCTGTTAGATGCATGACATTCATAAATAGCGGCATGACAGGAATAATGAGACCGATGCCTAAAAACGCAATAAATATATTACTTAATAAAATCACGAGTACTGCTTTTTGCTCACGAATCGGTTTTTGCATGATGTTTGTTTCCCCTTTACTGACTCACTTGTTACTCATGATGGTTGATTCCGTGAATAAACAATGAGATCGCCTCTTTTTGCAACTCTTTCTTCTGCTCAATGGTGTCATTTTTATATAACACGTCTAATCCATAAAAAACGGAAAGTAATATTTTCACTTTTGACTCCACATGCTGGATCGACCAGCTGCCATCTTTGTTTCCTTCAAGTAAGATATCTCTCATCACATCATCAAAATCGACATCAATCTTGTTCAGCCGCTCCATGACTTCGTCTGATGTAAAGGCACTGGCACAAAATTCCTCACTCGCTCTCATTAATGGGTAGTTAATGCCCATTTGACTGAGCATCTCTGCAAATGCAGCGAGCTTATCGACAGCCCGGTGCTGTGTTTTCTTCTCCTCATGCCACGTTTCCATCATCAAACGGTGATCCTCTTCCATAATATGAAGAAACAAAAACTCTTTTCCTTTGAAATGATGATAGAGATTGCCTTTACTCACCTCAGCAGCCTCTAAAATATCGCGCACGGATGTTTCTGAATATCCTTTTTTCGCAAATAAATCACGAGAAGCTGTGACGATTTTTTGCTTCGTCTTCTCACTCTTTCCAGCCCCGCTTTGTGTACTTGTCATGTGTCACAATCCCTTTCTACCCTGCATTTCTTCATACGGAAAAAATAAAACCGACCAGTTGGTTTATTTTTTTATTATAAATGGATTTTCCTCATAATACAATGAAAAAGGCATTGGACTTCATAAGGAGTGATTCATGTGAAAACAAACAGAACAGTCATTTGCGCTATCACCAAAAAGGACTTATACGTATTTTTCTTCTGCGACCTTTTCATGGCTACTTTGGCGTACTACGTGTTCAAATTCAAGCCAACGACTTTTTATGAATGTGCGGGAATCATGGGAAGTATTCTTTGTCCCTTTTTGATGAAAAAGTGGATATACCGATGATCTCCCTTTCAGTATATCCGTCATTCATTTAACTTTTCTTTATATTTAACTTCACTTAAATATAAAGATTGCCTATAATAGAAAAGAGGTGATGTCATTGGATGAGGAAATCATTCATTACGGTAAAAAGATCATTGAATACTCGAATGCTCTAGGCTCAATTTATGTAGAAGAGTATCAACGATTCTTAAAACATGAGTATGCAGATTTATCAGCCAAACAAGAGCTGACACTTGAGCTATTGCGCACGAAAACGAGAACAATCAATGAATTAGCTGATTACTTTTCGATTTCTGCCAGCGCGGCTAGCCAGCTTGTATCAAAGCTTGAGAAGCTCGGCTATGTCAAACGAGAAATTAATCCACATAACCGAAGAGAAATCATTGTTGATTTTGCTCAAAAGGGCTATGACTATCACAAGAATACGGAAGACATTCAATTGCACCTTATTCAAAAATATTATGCAAAGCTTCCAAAAGAAGATTTAAAAACATTACTATCTCTATACGAAAAGATCTATCAGATTGCAAAAGAAGCGCCTTAATACGGTGTTTCTCTCACTAACATTTAAGTTAGCTAAACTATTAAGGAGATGAAAATATGCAAAGCATTCATTTACAAGATGGCCGGTACATTGGTTTGACTCAATACGGTGATCTTGAGGGGTTTCCAATTTTCTTTTTTCATGGAACACCTGGATCAAGAGTGATGTTTTTAGATGATGATCCAATCTCTCAAAAGCTCGGCATTCGTCTCATCTGTTTGGATCGACCTGGATTTGGTTTATCTACCCCTCTACCTGACCGTACAATTTTAGACTGGGCAAAAGACGTGCTGGAAGTGGCAGATGATCTTGGTATTCAACATTTTTCAGTGATGGGTGTATCTGGAGGCGGCGCATTCGCTGCTGGTTGTGCCTATCAATTGCCGGATCGCGTCCTTTCAGCTGCACTGATCTCAAGTACAACCCCTTTTCAAAGCGGAAAACCGCCGAAAAGCATGTTGAAAGAAAATAAATTAGCCTTTTTCCTTAGTAAGAAGTTTCCTTGGCTATTGAAAGCAAGCTATCGTTCCCAGAAAAAAATGATTGAGAACAAACCAGAGAAATTTAAGAAGCTGGCCAAAAACGGGAACAAGCATTTACATCCGTGGGATCGGCAATTCCTTCAAACCGATGAGCAGTTAGAGATGATGATGACCCATTTATACGAAGCGACTCGTCAATCGGTGGATGAATGTATTCGTGAACCCATTTTACTTTCAAAGCCATGGGCATTCGATATGAAAGATATTCAAATCCCTGTTGATGTCTGGCATGGAAAAGAAGATACGATGGCTCCATTTGTAGAAATAGAAAAAATAGCTCAGGCGATTCCAAACGTCAAAACCTATTATATCGATCAAGCAGGGCACTTTCTTACTGATGTAGACGATATTTGGCGAGATATTTTACTCTCTTTAAAGGAACGTGCTGAACATCAGGAACATGCATAAAAAAAGACCCAATATGACTTGGGTCTTTTTCTTCATTAATACTGTTCATAATACCTTTGCACTTTACCTGGATCTTTTGTCTTCGTCAGTGCCAGCATGAGCAGAATACGTGCTTTTTGCGGGTTTAATGAATCAGAGGACACAAAGTGATGTTCATCATCCGTTTTTTCGCGGGTGACAATTCCATTCCCCGTACGGCTTGATCTCACAACAACCACATCTTTTTTCACTGCATCTGTTGCCCCTTTGATGGCTTCTGTTGACATCGTTCCATTTCCTGCTGCAGCCACGACAATCCCTTTCGCACCTGCTTTGACTGCGGCATCATACATATATTTTTGATCATTTTGATAGCCGTATAAAATATCAACTTGCGGCAATTCTTTTATCTTTGATACATCAAATTCACTTTCAGTCGTATGTTTTCTTGTCGGTTCGTTATAAAAGGACACCACTTCACCAGTAACTTCTCCGATGTATCCTTGCTCAAGTGACTTGAAGGCATCGGTTGTGGTCGTGTTTGTTTTCGTAACAAATCGAGCCGATGCAATTCGGTCATTTAATGTGACCATGACCCCTTTGCCCTTTGCTTCTTTGGCTGATGCAATTTTCACCGCATGATACAAGTTGAGCGGACCATCCGCACTGATTGCCGATGCTGGTCTCATTGAGCCAACGACCACCACAGGCTTATCACTTTTGACAACCAGATGTAAAAAGTAAGCTGTTTCTTCAAGTGTATCTGTTCCATGCGTGATGACAATGCCATCCACTTGATCATCTTTTAATAGTTCATTCACTCGCTTGGCTAATTTTAAAAGAAGAGCGTTATCAACATTTTCACTGCCGACATTCGCAACCTGCTCACCCGTGACATTTGCAATATCTTTCAGCTGTGGAACTGAAGCAATGACTTTATCAATGCCGAGTGAACCAGATTTATAGCCCGTCGTATCTGTATCACTGTCTGAACTGCCAGCAATCGTCCCGCCCGTGGCTAATACCTTAATATTAGATAAGGACTTATTCCCTGTTTCAACCGCCTTGTTTTTCTCTTTTGTTTCACTCGATACGTTCTCTTTTTCATTTTGACTATTCTCTTGAGTGCCCGTGTTCGCACAGGCTGCTGTCACCAGTAATAAAACAGAAAGAAGGACAGCACCTAACCATTTTGTCATGTTCATTGGATCATCTCTTTTCCTCATTTGATGGATTCATGGCTAAACTCTATCTATAGGATTTACTTTATACCATACATTCATTCATCGGCATGAGGCTAAAGATACATAACCAAATAAAGGTAAAAAGGGCGTTATATTAATGATTTATTCAATTCTTAATACCTAAATTTGCTGTAATTAAGTTGAGTTTTGAAGGTGGCGTATTTTCAAAATAACCGATGCTTGATAATGAATTTATGATAAAATATAGTAAATTTTACAAAAAAGGAGTATACATTTTGCATTCGCTTCAACCCTTTTACAAAATCCTAATCACACTATTCATCAGCTCTATTTTACTCGGCTTGTTTGTCTGCTTATTTCCACCTATTCAAGCTGAGCCTGCGTTTCTGATATTTTATATTCCTATCTTTTTTGTTTTTTATTTCGTCTTTGCGGTTCCTTTGCAGTTATTGTTTTCTTTGCAGCCAAAGGCTTTCCATCCTCTTTATTTAGCTGCTTATTTATTGATTGCAATGGTTGTCATGCTCTTTTTCATTGATGGTATTGGGAGCCAGGCGTCTTTACCCATCATCATCATGAGCAGTCTTATCTACTGGACTTGTGATTCTTTGTTTTATCAAAGAATGCATGAAAAAAACACCTAACGCGAAGGTGTTTTTTTCATTAGTTTCTTTAAAGCATTTTTCTCATCAAATAATCGGTATCCATTTTGAGCGATCTTCCTAGGACGTACAAAATCCTTTTCTGTAAAGTGACGAAGGGCAATTTTGTAATGCTTAATCGCCTTCACTTGTTACATTTCTCCTATGCTTGACCACACAGCCAATCATGCCATAAAAAAATCACTAAGGAAATCTACCTCAGTGATAGGAATTGTTATTTCATACTTGTACCAGCGTGTGAAAAGATCATATCTTTCAATTCAAATTCGAATGTCTTTCCGTCCACAATACCGACTGTTTTTTCACTGTCATAAAGCTCAAGCATACAAGCTGCCATTTCTTTTGATGTATGATATTTCTTGAAATTGCCTTCATATTCAAATTCGTCTACATCCAATGAACGCTTTGCAAATTCTGATTCTGTCGCGGATGGCGCTAATACTTTTGCCTGTAATTTGGCTCCTTTTCCTTTCAACTCTAGGGCCAGCCCTTCTGTAAAGGCGCTCACGTAAAACTTCGTTGCTGAATAGGTGACGGCATTGCCGACGACTGTATAGCCGGCTCGTGAAGAAATGTTAATGAGCTGCGCTCCCTCTACTTGCTCATAATCACGAACAAATAAGGTGGATAGAATCGTTAATGCTTCGATATTCAGATGAAGCATATCCCCTATTTTACTTAAATCTTGTTCTCCTATAGAGCCAAAGTGACCAAACCCTGCATTATTAATGAACGTATCCAGCTCATAATCTGACAATGATTCATAAAATGAATACACTTGCTCTATGTTTGTTAAATCGACTGACTGTATGACTACTTTGATATCGGGATATTGATCATGAATCTTCTCCTTCAATTCTTGGAGTTTATCGAGCCGGCGTGCAGCTAATATAAGATTTTTCCCTCGTGCTGCAAAGGCGAGAGCCGCCTCATATCCAATACCTGAGCTTGCTCCTGTAATGACTGTATAACCCATGTTGTATCCCCCTCTTTTCTACTTATTCGATTATTTAGAACTAAATCATTATGTCAACAACTCAACATGCTTAAACTTAATATTTGTATAATTCATTCTCACAACCACCCGAATAATGTTATCCATTAATTGTAATCAATTCTGAAAAATTCACTTAAAACGAAGCTCTGGCTGACAAAAACAAGAAACACAAAATTTAGTCTGAACCGATTCTCCTTAGAAATATGAAAATATTTTATTTTTCTTCAGCATCGACAACAGCTACTCCAATTTTTTTATTTGTTGAATCATATATTCCAGAAAATTTTTTATTTCTATCATTATTTAAATACCCTGTTACTTCTACTCCGCCAGTTGGATCAATATTATATTCACTTGAGAAATCAATTTGTTTAATAGATTGATAACCCTCTTTTATATACTGTTCCATATGTTTCTTTGCTTCAATTACTAGAGTTTGTTCTTTATCTTTTAAACGCTCATTCTTATCGGATTCTAACTTCATAATAAATCCTCCAACTGCTATAATAAACACCAACAGTATAAATATGGTTTTTTTCACTGAATATCACCCTTTAATATAATTCTACATAAAATGAAAGGATTTGTATATATTTTGAAGGAGACTCAAAGGCGCCCAAATCTATCAGATGAAGAGTACTTTAGATTAAGTGGTCTAGCTTATAATGATAAAACAATTTCATTACATAATGAAATAAAAAAACCTCTAAAGATTAATGAACATTCTTATTGGTTTATAGATAAAATTGAAAAAGATCAAGATACAGGACTTGATGCTGTAGTCTTAGTTCAAGCAAAAAATAAAAATGGTAAATGGATTAAAACAAATACACCTAAAAATGTTGTCATAGCTTTCGCTGGCACTGATCCAAAAAATCAACTTGTTCAAGATGTTATAAAAGCTGATGGAGGAAACGTAGTAGCAGGGCTTCAAACTAAAACTAAAACACCTTATATCGTTAAAAAAGAGACTAAAAATTATACTAAGACCATTTCGAAATATACTGGTTCTCCAGGGCAAGAAGCTATGCTTAATAGTGGTGACTACAAACTCATCTCAAAAACGTCTCAATTCGATCAATCTGATCAGCTAGTTAGAGAAGTAAAAAGAAAGTACGCTGGTCCCAATACAATTATTTCAGCAACTGGTCATTCACTAGGTGGAGCAGAGGCTGATTATGCAGGAGTGATTAACGGCATCTATTCAGTTGGGTTCAATAATCCATCCATTGTAAAGCTTCATGATAAAGAAACTCAACAAAAAATAAAAAATGGTGATTTTAAAGCCATGAATAAATCCATTATTAACCCAGATGACATGGTTGGCGCCGGATGGGGACTTGAATATGATCGACACAACGGAACGACCATTTATACAAAAGATCCATCTGATGCAAGACTAAAAAGACATAAACGTTTAAAAACTTCTGCGCTGTCTGGTACGCTTATTCCAATTGCGGCAGACTTTATCATGCAAGCCCTTGGAATTGATGATACACATGCTATAAGCGAGTCTAATTTCAAATTTGATTCAAAAGGCAATATCATCAATGTCGACGGAAGTAAAGATGTGTATAATCGCGACTTAGAAACCATGACCTCTTATGCTAATATGGATGGTCAAACAATAAAAGTAGATAAGGCTGTTGCAAAAAGATTGGCTGATCAACTTACTTTAGCATTAGAGGAGTTAAAAAACGTAAAAAAAGAAGTAGAAGCATTTCCAAGAGAACACAGTTTAACAATATACAATCTTTCAAATCAATTCAAAAGTAAATTAGATCAATTTGAACAACTTGGGCCAAATGACGTCGATCAAGCCCTATTAGAAATAGCTCCGTATATTGATAAAGGAACGCCACTTTTTTATGATAAAGATGAGCAGTATAAATTTGAAGCTTCATTGCATTATATGATTCAGGATCTAGAAGAGATAACCCAATTCATTGTAAAAATGGCAGAAAATCTAACAGAAAAAGATAAAGAATTAGCAAGGTGGCTAAGGTTATAGGAGGTCAAATTAGTGCCTGATATGAACGCTGAACTAGAAATGATAAAAAAAGTGCAACAACAAAATGAGTTAAAAAGTCAGTTAAAAGCACAAGCAAAAACTGATGTAAGCTCATTAAAATCAGATATTACAAAAGCAACAAAACTAACAGAATCAACAAAAACTATTGCTCAGACATATTTAACACTGTTTTCAACATTTGAAGGGAAATCGCTTGATGCATTAGTGGATAGACTAAATCAAAATGCACAAAAAACATTACAGGTTAAGCATGATAGAAAAGTTTTTATTAATAGCATAAGAACCAAATAAAGGAAATAATTAAATCGATTACAATTGTAACAATAAAGAGAACTAAAAGCACAGGTTGCACCTGTGCTTTACCTATTTATGAAAAGAAGCCCTCAAGGTCTCTGTTCAAACGCTTTCTTTAATTGATCACCCATCAAATGCCAAGCCTCTTCAGCTATGGCTAAATCTCCGGCGTGCGTGAAGCCGTGTGGAACGCCTTTAAATTGTCTGTACGTGACGTCTACCCCAGCTTCTTTTAACTTAGCAGCATATTGCTCGGCTTCTTCAGCCAGCGAATCCTTCTCTGCTGTGATGACGAGAGCAGGAGGCATTTGTGCTAAGGATGAACGATCTGCAAAAACCGGAGAAACGAGCGGATTGTGCGGATCTTGGCCTTGCAGATAGAAGGAATTAAAGAGTCTCGCCAATTCAACTGGAATCGCTTCTTCAAACACTGGCTTTTGTGCTGGATCAGTGGCTAGATCAAGCGGCGGATAATCAAGCACTTGATAGGCAATTGGGAGTGTATTTCCTTTTTGAATATTCAATAGACAAGCAGCCGTTGCCAAGTTTCCTCCTGCGCTATGTCCACCAATGGCTAATGCATTCCGATCGATTTGAAGCTCGTCAGGATGTTCATACAGCCACTTCAGGACATCATAGCATTCATGAAGAGCGGCTGGGAATGGGTGCTCTGGGGCAAGCTGATACTCGACATTGACGACAATACATTGCGCCCTGTCTGCAATAACTGGACACCATGGATTATCCATTTCAGCACTGCCCATGATAAATCCGCCGCCATGTAAATTCACAAAAACAGGAAGCAGCTGTTTTGATGTGTTCACCGGCTTAAATACCCACACCTTTGTTTCACCAGCACTTGTTGGAATATCATATTCCATTTTGTTCACTTCAGGAGGATTTACTGGCTTTAGTTCCGATTGACTCGCTAATGAGTCTTCAGATGGCTGGCGTAATGAAGCAGCGATTTTGATTTGTTCTTCTAAGTTCATGATCTCAGACTCCTATCTTATTCATTTCTTAGTTACTCATTCGTTTCCTTTTCCTCTTTTCCTCTACTGAACCAGCAGTAAATTATCAATAATTCACTTTTTACCTATCTCCCCGTTTTCACTCTCTTTGAAACAAGCATTGAGCAAATAAAAAAAGCACTGCGGCGCTATGCCCTCAGTGCTTTTCATTTCTCTTATGATACTTGTTGTTCTACCTTCACTCGTTTAATGAAGAAAGCAATAATTAAACCAACGATGGTCATGATCACTGCAAAGATAAATGCGTGCTGGACGCCATTTGTAAAGGCGAGCAGCTGATTCACCGGATTTGCGGGATCAGACACATTTTCCATAAAGCTGCGGGCGCCTGAAGAAAGGATCGAGATACCGACCGCAGTACCAATGGCTCCCGACACCTGCTGCAATGTATTCATAATCGCTGTACCATGCGGATATAGCTCTGGCGGCAGCTGATTCAATCCATTTGTTTGAGCAGGCATCATGATCATCGCGATTCCGATCATTAAGGTAATATGAAGGGTTACAATGAATCCAATCGACGTATTCACACTTAGATTCGTAAAGCCAAACATCGTCGCTGCGACAATGACAAGACCTGGAATGACAAGCCATTTTGGACCAAACTTATCAAATAGACCACCCATGATTGGAGATAGCAGTCCGTTGATAATTCCACCTGGCAATAGCATTAAACCTGCTGTAAATGTAGAAAGCGCCAAGGACGTTTGCAGATACAATGGCAAAATCATCATAGCAGACAGCATCACCATCATACACACTAAAATCAGAAGTAACCCAATGACAAACATTGGATATTTAAACGGGCTTAAGTTCAACATTGGTTCTTTCATGTTCAACTGTCTTAAGGAGAACACAAGAATCCCTATGACACCAACTACAATTGCAACGATGACATGCATACTGCTCCAGCCGCCGCCTTCTCCGGCACTGCTAAAGCCATATACAATTCCGCCGAAACCAATGGTTGAAAGCACAATTGATAAGATGTCGATTTTCGGTCTTGTTGGTTCTGTAATATTTTGCATAAAAATAAAACCAAATACGAGTGCAGCAATTAATAAAGGAAGTGAAATCCAGAAAATCCAATGCCACGTCAGCGATTTCAGAATAAGACCAGAGACGGTCGGGCCGACAGCTGGTGCAAACATGATCACAAGACCAATAATCCCCATCGATCTGCCTCGTTTATGAGGCGGGATGATGACCAAAATCGTATTAAACATCAATGGCAGAAGCAATGCTGTGCCGACTGCCTGCACGACACGCGCTACCATTAAAATACTAAAGACCGGCGCAACCGCCGCAATAAATGTTCCGATGATTGAAAAGACGAGCGATGTAATGAAAAGCTGTCTTGTCGTAAACCATTGAAGAATGAGTCCTGAAATCGGTACGAGAATACCAAGTGTTAATAAATATCCTGTTGTCAGCCACTGAGCAGTCGTCGCTTCAATTCCAAAGTCTAACGTTAAACTTCTCAGCGCCATGTTTAATGCCGTTTCACTGAACAGGCCAATAAATCCAGCTGTGATAAAAGAAATAATAATAGGCAGCGTTCGAATGTCAGAAGCTGCTGCTTTCTGTTTGTTCATATTAAGTTGGCTCCTTTTCTTTTTCAATTTAGATGAACCTTAGGAAGTCAGGGTGGTCAGAAATGAGCCACTTTAATGTCTATTGAAAGACGGATAAAATCTGTTTTTCTGCAGCAAATTGAGCAATTTTTTCGATTGAATAGCCAGATTCATGTATATAAAACATGAGCTCAGGCGTCATTGGAGAGGACATACATAACGTTGTCAGTTCTATATCCTGTATGTTTGCTTCTCCCTTTTCTCTCGCTTCTTCAAGCAAATCACGAATGATTTGTCTAAGTGATTGACTGTAATGACTCTCATACACTTTACTTGTCTGCTCTAAATTCCCAGAGATTGTGAGCATCCGAATCCAGTCTAAATGGTGACCGACGATCAGATGAATTTCTTCGAGAACGTAGCGCAAACGTTCACGAACCGGCTGATCACTTATTTTGCTCAAGTAAAGATGCAAAGCTGGGATCAGTTGTTCAAATCTCTCCCCAAGGATAGAAAGGCACAAATCACTTTTATTGGCGTAGCGGCGGTAAAGAGTACCCTGCCCAACACCAGCTGTTTTCGCAATTTTATGCATACTGACATTTTCTACACCAAATTCTTGAAACAAGGAGAAAGCGATCTCTTCAATTTCCTCCCCAATATCCTTTTCCACCATGCTCACCTTCTTTACCTTCATCCACATGACACTCATCTCTATGTGTTAAATCAAAACACTTTAGGTTTTTCTTAGGACAATTGTCCCGATATTATCTTACGGACAACTGTCCGCAATGTCAATCATTATTTTTTACTTATGATCCTTCTTTCAATTCTATTAAATAATGCACACTGTTTATCATTATTTAGACCGATTTTCCCTTTTGAAAGAATCATGTATGATCAATAAAGAAAGCGCTTCCACAAAAGGAGAGGAGAATGCGAATATGTACCGTATGAAACGAATGTTGATGCTGGTTATCACTGGATTAGTCTTGAGTTTGTCCACATTTACAACTGGTGCCTCGGCACAAACGGGTGGATCGTTTTATGAACCTTTTAACAACTATAATACGGGGTTATGGCAAAAAGCCGATGGATACTCGAATGGAAACATGTTTAACTGTACGTGGCGTGCAAATAACGTGTCGATGACATCATCAGGTGAAATGCGTTTATCGCTCACAAGTCCCGCCTATAACAAGTTTGACTGCGGAGAAAACCGCTCCGTTCAAACGTACGGCTATGGGCTATATGAAGTCAACATGAAGCCAGCCAAAAATGTGGGGATCGTCTCTTCTTTCTTCACTTATACGGGACCGACTGATGGCACGCCTTGGGATGAGATTGACATTGAATTTCTAGGAAAAGATACGACAAAGGTACAGTTTAACTACTATACCAATGGTGTAGGAAATCATGAAAAGATCGTCAACCTTGGTTTCGATGCAGCGAACTCTTATCACACGTATGCATTTGACTGGCAGCCAAACTCTATCAAATGGTATGTCGATGGACAATTAAAACATACCGCCACCACTCAAATTCCTCAAACACCAGGGAAAATTATGATGAACCTGTGGAATGGTGCAGGTGTCGATGAATGGCTCGGCTCCTACAACGGTGTTACCCCGCTCCACGCACATTATAACTGGGTGCGTTACACAAAAAGATAACTCTATCAAAAAAACCTGTGACTTGTCACAGGTTTTTCTTCGTTTAATTAGAATGAGTTTTCAGCTGATGAGCGAGTTTTTTCTCATGATTGTGGATAATATCTTCATAACTTTCTATTTTGAAATCCAATCGTTTAATGGTCTCTTCGATTTCCTTTTGTTTTTGGACGAGTCTTTCTCGTTCATTGACCAAAATGTTTTTTCGCGAAGATAACGTATGATCATCATCCTCAAAAAATAAGGCTGTATATTCTCTAAGCGCATCAATCGAGAGCCCTGCATTTCTCATACACTTGATAAATTCAATCCATTGAAGATCATCCTCTGTATAATCACGAATCCCATGATCGTCACGTTTGATTTCCCTAATCAAACCAATATTTTCGTAATATCTAAGTGTCGCAGTGGATAAATCGAGCTGTTTTGCTGCTTGTGCTATTTTCATTGTGCCCTCCTTCTTTCTCTTACCTTCCGATCTCCCTTTTCTCATCATCTCCATTTTGAAAAAGAAAGCAAGATGCTTTTGGCTCAATTCTTGATATCAAGAATGTTGTAACAGCCTGAATTTATTATTACAGAAGGTTTTCTGTTGACTTATAGTTCACTTTAAGACGTACAGTATAGAGGAAAGAATCGAATCTTATTTTTGAAAGGATGATCAAGAATGTGTCAGACGCACCAATCAAACGTTTTAAGTGTATCACATGCCAAAGCGAATTTTGAACGGACGACCATTGAACGAAGAGCGCTTCGTCCACATGATATTTTAATTGATATTCAATTTAGCGGGATCTGTCATTCAGATATCCACAGCGCTTTTGATGAATGGGGCGGCGGCATTTTCCCGATGGTTCCAGGTCATGAGATTACTGGGGTCGTTGCAGCTGTAGGGGATGATGTGACGAAGTTTCAGATCGGAGACCGTGTAGGCGTTGGCTGCTTTGTGGATTCCTGCGGCACCTGTGAATATTGTCAAAATGGAGACGAGCAGTATTGCACAAAAGGGGTCGTCCAAACGTATAACAGCCGTGACTATGACGGGGAACCGACTTATGGCGGCTACAGTCAAAAAATTGTCGTGACTGAACGATTTGTCGTCAGCATTCCTGATCAACTGCCCCTTGATGCCGCAAGCCCTCTTCTCTGTGCTGGCATTACAACTTATTCACCATTAAAGCACTGGAAGGCAGGTCCTGGCAAGAAGGTTGCTATCGTCGGAATGGGCGGGCTCGGCCATGTTGCTATTCAATTCGCGAGTGCTCTGGGCGCTGAAGTGACAGTATTGAGCCGCTCTTTGAATAAAAAAGAAGAAGCACTGTCATTTGGCGCAAAAGACTATTTTGCTACAAGTGATCCTGATACGTTTCAGACACTAGCCGGTCAGTACGACCTCATTCTCAATACGGTCTCTGCCAACATTAACGTAGATGCCTATTTGTCCTTACTCCGTGTAGATGGAACCTTGGTGAACGTCGGTGCACCGCCTAAGCCGGATCAATTCCACGTTTTTTCATTAATTTCTGGCCGCCGCAGCATAGCTGGTTCACTCGTTGGCGGCATCCAAGAAACACAAGAAATGCTCGATTTCGCAGCTGCTCATAACATTGCACCACAAATTGAAGTGATCAATGCGAATCAAGTTGATGAAGCGTATGAACGTGTGCTGAAAAGTGATGTGCGTTACCGGTTTGTGATTGATATTTCGACGTTATGATCGGATTCTATTTTGAAAGACTGGCTCAATGGCTGGTCTTTTTATATTGCAGCTATTTAACATAATTTCCTCACAAACAGCTGTTTACGTTTGAAAGACTGGATGACGGATATAAAGGGTGGAGTCCGAGCAGTAATTGTGGATATCCTGTTTTTCTTATAGCGAGGAGGATATGTTCAAATTAAAAAAATCATATCAAAAATTCCCACAAAATAACCTCTCTTTTTTAGAACAAAATTTGTTGACAACAAATAAATAAACATGTTATTATTAAAAATTTGATTATTTAACCCCTAAGTGTGGTACCCTTAAAGTAGATACATTATGGAGGTGGATGATATGTTTCAAATTGGTGATAACATTGTTTATCCAATGCACGGAGCAGGTATAATTGAAGCCATAGAAGAAAAAGAATTCTCTGATGAAAAACAACAGTATTATGTGATTAAAATGGCAATCAGTCATATGAAAGTAATGATTCCAACACGGAAAATGTCAGGTTCACGTATTAGACCTGTTACAGATATACTGGCTTTAAAGGATGTAATGCACATTTTCCAGCATGGCAAATCAGATCAATTACTGACATGGAAAGAACGGCATACAATTAACACAAACAAAATAAAAACGGGTAACATCCAAGAAGGTGCTGAAGTTGTGCGTGATCTGATGCGTATGAAGAAAGAGAAAGCACTCAATGCAAGTGAAAAGAAAATGCTAGATGATGCCCATGAATTTTTGCTAAGTGAATTAGAAGTCATCAAAGGGATCACAGAAAAACAAATCAAAAGTTTCTGTTAAGAACCTCTTCCACACTCACCATTTTTGAATACATGTTCTCTACGAACATTTCCATCCTGCAATTTATTAAAGAAAAAAAGAATTTATTTAGGCAAATTCCGCATATTGTAAATCCAATATGCTATACTGTTGATAAACCTTTGAAGCATGAATTTTTTTACGATTACCTTGTAACACTTCCCTACTTGTACACTGAGTAGGGTTTTTTATTGAAAAAATGAGTGAAAGCATAAAAAAACAGGCTCTCTACAGAGAACCTGTTTTAAAAGGATGAAGATTAAGCAGTTTTTTGAACGTTAGCAGCTTGAGCTCCACGAGAACCTTGCTCTACGTCAAATGTTACTTTTTGACCTTCGTCTAAAGATTTGAATCCGTCACCTTGGATAGCTGAGAAATGTACGAATACATCGTCGCCTTCTTCACGTTCGATAAATCCAAAACCTTTTTCTGCGTTAAACCATTTTACTGTACCTTGTTCCATGTTTGTTGCCTCCTCGTGCGTATACCACACAATGTATTATACTATCCTTGCCCAAAGTATCCTCAAGACGAAAAGTCTTTCTTCATGCTATCCTTTACGCCGAACAAAAATAATTATTCTTATTGTAACACGAATCGGAAATAATTGCAATTTAGGATTTAAAAGAACACCACACCTGATATCGTGACACTAATTAGGCAGGAGGAGCTTAATGATGGAAAGATTTTGGTTAAAAAGAAGAAACTCCTTTTTGGCGAGTCCCCTTGTGCATAAAGTCAGTTATTTTGAACACCAAAAGAGAGAACCTTCTCTAAATTCTCTCTAAAATCGACTTAACAAAATCAGTTTTTCCCTTTGCGTATTTGTGTTTGTCATTTTTATTTACACTTGATAGGTTAAGTTTAAATTGCTCGTATATTCACTTCTTGCTAGTTCGTTACTTCTCAGGTAATCCCTAAAATTTATTTGTTCGAGTAGATATCTATTGCCCGTTTGATACATATGGATTTGGTGTGTACGTGGTTCTCCTTTGCTGAAATAGTGTCTTTCAGGTAACACATTGATCCCTCTATAAGAATAACCCAGCCCTTGCAAAGCTGTTACGCAATGTTCTCAGTCAAGAAAATGATTGATTTCAATTGCAATATCAATAATGGGTTTCGCACTCAAACCATTTTATTGCTGTACTTCCAATATGGTGTACATCCACTATGTACTTTCCGATAACTTCTATTATTTGTTTCTTTTCACTTTCAAATTCTTTGACCCATTCAATAGACCAAGGTACTAAAAAAACTTCCCCTCTTGGTAATCCAAGCATTTACTCAACCCCACTTTATGATTTTGTTGTTTGGAAATTTTCATTATACGTCACATTAGTAAAGAACATCTTACTAATAGTTGTGTAGCATTTCATCGGATTTACAATATAACCTTCTAAACAGTATTAGTATGATTGGAATGCATTATATAAAAATATTATTCTCAAACAAAAAGTCCACTCACTTAAGATGAGTGGACTTTCATTTAGATAAAACTTACTTAACATTTTCCGACTCAAGTCTGTTTAACCAGTTATGGACTAATGAGTTAAATACATCGGGTTGTTCGATTTGCAGGTTGTGGCCAGCCATATCAAGCACTGCAAAAGTTGCCCTTGGATAGTCTTCGATCAGCCGCCACGCATCGTGATATCCGACTACATTGTCTTGACGCCCTGTGATAATGAGCGTGGGATACTGAAATTCAGATGAAATGTCAAAGGAATAGCCATACCCATTTTGAAGAATGTTATTGATGAATTCATGATTTGTTTGTTTAGAAGGAAGGTAAATTTCATCTCGAAACCTCTCCCATTCCGTTTTTCCTTGCACAACGGCCATGGAGCAAAATTCATCCGTCTCCTCTGGAGAGAGTTGTGATATCAAGCTGCTGTCACTTTTTAGAACAGTCTTCTCCGGCACGACTCTTTTATCGAATACAGGTATAGTCATTGGGGCCACAAGTAGTAATCCACGAACGGTTTCCCGGCGAGAATGAACAATACCTCTAGCTATGTACCCTCCATATGAATAACCACAAACAATAAACTGTTCATCAGGGATAATCTCGTCCAAAAGACGCAATACCGCTTCTAACATATCATCAGAATTCTGAATAGACGGATGCGGCTCGGAACGTCCCATCCCCGGTAAGTCTATGTATATTCTTTTCCAACCGCTTTGTTTTTCAAATACCGGTTCCAATGCGTGTAACATCACTTGATGGTCAAGTGTCCAACAATGCAATATAACGATCGGAAATCCTTCTCCAATGACTTTATGATAAATTGACATCTATTTATTTCCCCTTTTCTAGGGCTTCCCTAGTAATCTCAAGATTTTTTGTTGTTTTTCTTGTTAGGAAACTATGTTGCGATATCCCAAAAAACTTCTAACAAGATTAAATGTTCTGAAGCCTGTTTATATTCTTTCAATTCATCATAACAAATCCCCATATTCATGTGTGACATTGAAATGCTTTATGTTACTTCAATTTAAAATTGTTCCAAATCTCTTGCATATTCTAATGAATTGATCAGTTTTTTGCTACAATAAATTGACAACAAATAGTTTGAACCACATACTCTCCATACACGCTAAAATATAAAATTCCGAGAGGAGAAATGAAATGAACCCTTTATTGTTAGATATTCCTTTACAGTTAGAAACAGAAAGACTCATTCTTCGAGCACCACACCAAACAGGAGACGGAAAAATTGTAAACCAAGCAATAAAGGATTCCCTTTCTGAATTAAAAGCGTGGTTACCATTTGCACAAGAACTTCCAACTGTTGAAGAAACAGAAATCAATTTAAGGAATGCTCATATCAATTTTTTAAAGAGAGAAAGTTTTCGTTTTCTTATTTTTGATAAAAACAGCAATCACTTCATTGGGGTAACTAGCCTTCAGAGGATTGACTGGAGCATTCCTAAATGTGAGATTGGGTACTGGGTAAATACTAAATTTAGTGGGAATGGATTTATGACAGAAGCAGTAAAGAAATTAGCTGACTTCGGATTAAACAATGTCAAATTTAGAAGAATTGAAATAAGGTGGGAATCAACAAACCTCAAAAGTCGGGCTATCCCAGAAAAACTTGGCTTTGTATTTGAAGGCACTTTAAGAAATGATGATTTATCCGCAGATGGCAGCAATCTGACTGACACTTGTTTTTATTCCATAATAAAGTAACATTGTACGCTTAAAAAACGGATGGTTATTAAAACAAAAAAGGCATAATATATTTTTTATGTATACTATGCCCTTTTATCTTATTAAACTATATACTTTTGCAGACAAATCAGGCTAACTTCTAAAAGTAAGTGGTCAGTTTTGGTTACAAAAAACAACAAGGGGCTCATCCCCTTGTGATGCAGCCAAGAGGACTTGAAACTCCACGAGGTATTCACCCACTAGGCTTTCAACCTAGAAAAAATGAATTACCTCTTACGAAAAGTTGATTATATTACAAAAAAATACATTTTTATATAAACACTTACTATTTCCATTAGAATATGGACAATAGATGGACAATTCCACCTTAACAAATTTTATATTCTAATATAACTTATTGATTATTAATTTTTATTTAATGTCTCCAAACAATAATTTAAGACTTCTTCGTTCTTTATAATAATTAGTTTCAACTTTTTTCTTGCCCTTGAAACATTTTGATATAACATTTTAGTCGGGTGATAATAAGGCTTGGATGCCCAACCCTTTGTGTCTAGAAGCCCCCTATCATTATAATAAAAATATTCATCGATAACGGCAACAACATTATCAAATTCCTGACCAACAACTTTATGTGAATTCGGTATATTTCTTAACAAATATTCATCATATGGATACACTGTTCTACTAGATTCAGTAAAATTTATGACTTTCCAGTCTGTATCTCTAGATAAATAGGTCAAATATTTTTTCGCGAATTCCACTTTCGAAAAATATTGTATATCTATGTTTGAGTATTCAACCTCAACATCAGAGGATTGATCAAACAAACTTTGTATAAAAGAAGCTAATTCTTTATTGGTTCTTATTTTTGTAGTAAGTTTAAATGAAGTTTTTTTGTTTACTAATTTATCAATATGACTCGGGATATCTCTATCAATTTCAAAACCAGCTAAACACTGTTTTTTGTCATACGAAAAAATGACCTTACTATTCGAACCTTCCTTATTAATAAACTCAATAATCTCTTTAAATTGGTGCAAGTATATCCTTTGAACTTCATCCAATAGAATTACTTTATAATCATTTAAATTATAAGAAGCTAAATACTTTATAGGAGCAACATTCCAACCTTCAGCTTGTAACCTTTCGTGGCCTTCGTTTATAACACCACAATGAAAAATTAAAACTGAATTATCTTTCTCTCTTAAATCTTTTATAATGTCATAAGCTAAAAGTGTTTTACCTGTACCTGCTCCTCCTTGTATCGAAAAATATTTATAGGACGTATTAAATATAGAGTCAATTATTTGTTTTTTTATATTTATTTGATGGTCTGTTAAAAAATAATTATTATTCAGGAACTCTTTTGTTGAATTAAAAGGTGATACCAAATAGTTACTTGGATTAAACAAACCATTAATATCCTCATTAAAGAATTCTCCATTTTGGGACTCCAAGTTTAATCTAAGATCGTCTATAGTCACTTCTTCTAATTCGTCTTCGTTATTTAACTTATATAACTTTTCCTCATCTGCTACAAATGTATAGTTAATAACTTCTACTCGTTTCAAGAATTCAAGATAATATTTATTTTCTATCAGTTGTTTTAACATTTTATTCCCAGTATTAGTACTCTTCAATTCTATGTTAATTATAGTCTGACTATTAATTCTCAATAAATCAAACTCCTTACTTATTTGAGGAATTGTATAACCCCAAAAAAAGTTTTCAAAGTTATTTATAGCTGTATTTTCACTAACTAAACACTTGATTAATTTTTGTATAGATAACCAATCAGTTTCTTTAACAGATTTTAATTCAATACCGAAATTTTTTAAATACAGATCAAGAAAATGATCATCTTCAAAATCTGCTTTTGCACAGGCAATTGACATTAGGTTGACAGGTCTCATATTTTTTCTAACATCTCCCATTCATTTAATCTCATAATAATACACTTTTCTTCCAAATAAAAAAAGAGTCTAGACAAATAACGTCTAGACCCTACATTAATTCAATTTGTTTAGTGGTTAACTTCCTACCCGTTCAGCCAGAATCCTTAATTCTTTATTAAATGCTTCTTGTAAATAAATATCTTTACTTTTTGTTAAGTTTCCTGAGATACCTATGCTCCCGACTATCATCAATGCTAAGATAATCATTTTTATTTTCATATATGATTTCTCCTTTACAATATTATAATAGTCACTAGCCATTTCAAATCTTCCAGCTCTTCTAAAGTATTCAGTTGCTTCTAATGCAAAGTCTTCAATATCACCCTACATTTGCCTACCTTTAAAGAATGCAAATAACTAAACTTGCATTTTGTTAAACAAAAATGTAGTTATAAAAGAAAAACATGCCTGCTAATCAAGCAGTCACGTTTTTTTGGTTTCAACAAAAGTCAAAAAGATGTACAATAAAAAAGAATACACGCTATTGCGAGTAGCATGTATCCCCACGCCTCACACAAGGGAGGTGAATTTTTATGCTTGCATTAGAGATTACAGCAAATTGTTTTAGTATGATCGCTTCTTTTATGACGATCAGTTTCTTACTAAAACAGAAGCAAGCGTAATTGATGGACCCGATTATCGGGTCTTTCTTTATTTCCTCCGTCTACTTCAAGGAGACCTCATCGGAATGTAAGAGAAATCAATGTATTTATTTTGCTTCAATATTGGAATGCAAGAAAAATGCAATTATTTGTTGCGCTTCAATGTTTCGTTGCACTTCAATTGCAATACTTTTGTTTAATGACAAGTTCATTATAGCATCATTAAAATACAAATTACAAATAACGCAAAAATAAATACATCAACAAAACAACAAATACATCTCTTCAGCATATGCCACTTCACTTTTATTGATGGTCTCGAAAGCACCCATCCACTCTTCAACAGGCATTCAATTGAGATTTTTGAGTTACGCCCGTAAATATCTTTAAACAGGCATTGGCCTTGAAACATTGAACCAAGCATCTTTTGATTTTCTATACTTGGTTCAAGATTCATCCATTTCAAGACATCTTCCCTTTCACTTGGTTCATCGAATGCAAATGCGACACCAAAGTTTCCTTTGTCAACATCATGTAAAGCATCCTTTGTTAATTGCGAGATGGAGAACTTAGCATTATTGTAAGAACGCACCTAATACGCTCTCATTCATTTGATACTCTATTTTTGCTTTTGGTGAAGGTTGTACTATCCTGCCAGCAACATTTAGATAAGACAAAAAACCAAAGGTCTACAACCTTTGGTTTCTTAGATGCGGCCGAGAGGACTTGAACCTCCACGGGTTATTCACCCACTAGGCCCTCAACCTAGCGCGTCTGCCATTCCGCCACGACCGCGTGTATGATGTGCTCATATATTCATAAGTGCACTGTTTGAAAAAACAATGCGGGTGAAGGGACTTGAACCCCCACGTCATAAAGACACTAGATCCTAAGTCTAGCGCGTCTGCCAATTCCGCCACACCCGCGTGACAATGGTGAGCCATGAAGGACTCGAACCTTCGACCCTCTGATTAAAAGTCAGATGCTCTACCAACTGAGCTAATGGCTCATCTGCTATGCAGAAAAACATATATAAAAAATGGCTGGGCTAGCTGGATTCGAACCAACGCATGACGGAGTCAAAGTCCGTTGCCTTACCGCTTGGCTATAGCCCAACGAATCAAAAAACAAAACATGACCCGTACGGGATTCGAACCCGTGTTACCGCCGTGAAAGGGCGGTGTCTTAACCGCTTGACCAACGGGCCATACAATAATGGCGGAGAAGGAGGGATTTGAACCCTCGCGCCGCTCGCGCGACCTACACCCTTAGCAGGGGCGCCTCTTCAGCCACTTGAGTACTTCTCCATTATGGCTCCGCAGGTAGGACTCGAACCTACGACCGATCGGTTAACAGCCGATAGCTCTACCACTGAGCTACTGCGGAATAATAAGACATGTTTCATTATATCTATGCCAAAAAAATGTGTCAAGAATTTTTAAGTGTTTCATTCCTGTCTCATTAGCGACGGCTTTTATAATTTAACATATACTAATATAACAGTCAAGCCTTTCTTCCTTCCTTTTTGTTTTCTGTTTAGACATGACAGAAAGACCCCGACCTCTAACTAAAAGACCAAGGCCTTCTTGCTGCTGTGATCCCTATGAGTTTATGACAGCTTATACTTCCGCATCCACTTGTAAAAGGTGCTTCTTGGCACCCCTGCTGACCTCGCTGCTTCTGACACATGACCTTTCGTTTTGTGCAGTGCTTCTATCACCGTTTGCTTTTGAATGCGCTCCCTTAGCGTGAGTTCTTTTGGATTCTCTGTATATTCTGGTAGATGCAGCTTCTGAATTTTCTGATCCATCGCCTCTAATACCGCCGCATATTGCGATTCACCAATCCATCCTCCTTTAGGAAACAGTACCCTTATATGTTCAAACAGATTAAAAAGCTCTCGTATGTTTCCTGGCCAGTGGTACGCTTCTAGCTTACGAAAAAAAGATTCAGGAAATGTCGCATTCCATTGGTGTTTCTTTTGGTAATAGCGATAGAAATCAATAATGTCTTCTTTTCTTTCTCTAAGCGGCGGAATGTTGATTGGATAGACATGAAGACGGTAATACAAATCTTCACGTATTTTTCCTTCCTTCAGCAGTTCGTTCATATTCCGGTGTGTCGCTGTTATGATTCTAATATCCAAAGGGATTTCGCGTGTCCCGCCGAGCGGTACGACTTTTCTTTCTTCAATGACCCTAAGAAGCGCCACCTGCATCGCATAAGGGATTTCGCCAATTTCGTCTAAAAAGAGCGTTCCTTTCTGCGCCTGTTCAAATTTCCCCTTTGCTCCATGACGTTTTGCCCCTGTAAAAGCTCCTTCAGCATAACCAAATAGTTCGCTTTCTAACAGGCTTTCTGGTATGGCTCCACAATTAACGGCAATAAACGGTCCTTTATGTCTTTCACTAGCTAAGTGAATTGCTCGAGCGGCCAGTTCTTTCCCTGTACCTGTTTCTCCCCAAATATATACATTTACATCTGTTTGTGCCGCTCGTTTCAATTCGCTGAGCGTCTGCTGAAATACTGTACTTGTTCCAGATTCCCCGGGAAATTGAGCAAAAGAAACGGTGATATTGCTCTTCGCTGCTTCTTCGAGAGAAAAAGACATCCAAAGCAGCTCTCCGTCTTGTTCTGACTGAATGAGACGCTTGTCTCGTGTAACAAATGTATCAGCCATGAGCAGCTCAACATCCATTCCGTACCAGTCTGAAAATCGATCTCTAATCGGCTTGCTTGCCAAAACAATCTGCTTTTTCTCATTACAGACAACATACGGCTCGTCCGCTTCTACCTGCTGGAGACAATGACTGACCAGCTCCATCTCTTTCCTTTTTTTCTGGACCTGAATTTCTCTCTCTATGGCATATGCAACTGTTGAAGCCATCCCAAGCATAAAAGGATGCCTTTGATCCGCCATACAGGAGATATCAATGACTCCTATGATCGTGCCGTCTGCATCACGAATAGGGGCCGCTGAACAACTCCAATGGTGGGAAGCGACTGAAAAATGCTCAGTTCCGTTGATCGCTACAGCTTCCCCAATGACCAGTGCCGTTCCAATAGCGTTCGTCCCCACATCGGCTTCGGTCCAGCGCGCGCCCTCCATAAAATTTATTTTTTTCGCTTCTACCAGCGTCCTTTGGCTTCCTGTCAGACTTAGCACATAGCCATCTGCATCGATGAGTAAGGCCATCATGTCCGATTCTATTAATTGCTGACTAATTTTATTTAAGTAAGGAAGAGCGGCATTTAGGAATAGTGAGTACTTCTTTTTTTGAATACTGAATAATTCCTTTTCTAACAACGACTGTCCTTTATCTAAATACGGGTTCACATTTGCCTGTTTACATCTGTGCCATGACTCCATCACTCTCTTATCCAGACGAGACCTATCAAGTAAACCTTCACGAACAAAACGTTTCCAAGTATTTAAATAACAAGGCGTCGGATTCATTCCATCCTCTCCTCTGGGGGCTTTTTATCCATTATAGATAATTATAAAAGCGCTTTCAATTATTGGCTGACCCAGGAATTCATTCGGATAAAATGTTTCTCTATCAGCAGTGCACCGCTCGTCCATTTGTTTGCAGCAAGGCTTCGTGTATCGCCTCAGAGAGTGTCGGATGTGCCGCAATAAACTGCTCTAATGTATCAGCTGTCAACTCTGTATGCATCATCACTGCCGCTTGTCCAATCAGTTCTGTGGCATTTGGCCCGATAATGGATACACCTAAAATTTCTTGATATTTCGGTTCGACAATGACCTTTACTTGACCTGCTGGCTGATTTAAAATGAGTGCTTTTCCATTAGCAGAAAATGCGAATTTCCCTATCCGAATCTCCCCATATTGTTTTCTAGCACTCTCTTCATTTAAACCGACACTCGCGATTTCTGGAGACGTATAGATGCACCTTGGAATCACTTGTTCATTGACCTTTACATCTTCACCTGATGCATGTGATGCCGCAATCGTTCCTTCATGAAAAGCAGCATGAGCAAGCTGAACACCGCCTGTCACATCACCGCACGCATAGATATGCGGGAGATTGGTTTGCATATGCTCATTGACGCAGATGCCGTTTCTGTCAAATTCTATGCCGACCTGCTCAAGATTCAGCTCTCCCAGCCTCGGCTTTCTGCCAATGGCGACTAAACAATGATCGGCCTTGATGTCACAGCGCTCTCCATGATCCTTCTCAACCACCACTTTTTTTGAGATTGCATCAAGCTGTTTGACTGCTGCTGATGTCAAAATCTCCACACCAGCTTTTTGAAGCTGATCGTGAAGACAGTTAGCGGTATCGTGATCTTCTTCAGGTAATATGTGTGCTGCCTGTTCAACCATGACAACCTTTGATCCCATTCTGCTAAAGATGCTTGCAAACTCACAGCCGATCACTCCTCCGCCAATGATACAAAGCGAATCTGGTATTGAAGGGAGCGTCATCGCATCCTTACTATCAATGATCCACTCTCTATCAAATGGGGCGAAAGGTAAAGCAGCAGGTTCTGATCCTGAAGCAATAATGATTTGTTTTGCTTGAATGATGTCTGATTTCCCTTCACTTTCTATCAATAGCTCATGTGCTGAAAGAAATGATGCTTTCCCATTTAACACGCTGATTTTGTTTTTATTCATCAAATAACGAACGCCATCAGTCAGCTGCTTCACGACTGACCGCTTCCGCTTTTGAACAGCATCCCAATGAATGATAGGGTCATTTTCTGGAAGCTCAATTCCAAAATGACCAGCTGATTTCACATGCTCGTACATATCGGCGCTTTGCAAAAGGGCTTTCGTTGGGATACAGCCTTCATTCAGGCAGGTACCTCCTAACAGGCCTCGGTCGATTAATACAACCTCTCTGCCAAAACGGGCGGCTGTTATTGCCGCCACATATCCTGCTGGCCCGCCTCCTATAATGACAAGCGTCATTCATTTCACCTGCTTCCTATAAAAGAATGGATACTGGATTTTCTAAATACGCTTTAACAGTTGATAAAAATTGTGATGCCGGAGCCCCGTCCAGCACGCGATGGTCAAATGTCAGACTGAGTGGCAGGATCGTCCCTTTACATAATTCATTCCCATGATAAACAGGCATGTGATCCGCTTTTCCAACGCCAAGAATACCTGCTTCCGGCGGATTCAAAATCGGGGTAAAATGTTCCACACCATAGGCACCTAGGTTAGTGATTGTAAAGGTAGAGCCTTCAATTTCATCGTGGAGAAGTTTGCCTTCACGTGCTTTTTTGCCATACGATTTGATACTCTTCGCCAGCTCAATAAGTGAAAGCTTTTCCGCATGCCGAATAACAGGTACTGCCAGCCCGTGAGCTAAAGCAGCAGCGATTCCAAGATGTACATGCTCAAAAGTTTCGACTCTATCATGTTGATATTGACTGTTCATTGTAGGGTGCTTTTGCAGAGAAAGAATCACTGCTTTGGCTACAAAATCGGTCATGGTTAATTTCATATCGTGTTGTGCTCCAGCTGTTTCGTTCAACTCAGACTGTAATGCTGTAAGTTTTGTCACATCCGCTTTCATCGTTATTGTTAATTGTGCACTTGTTTGCAGGCTTTCCATCATTCGCGAGGCAATGGTTTTCCGCATCATGCTGACTGGCTGATGCTTTGTTGGTTCATTATGTTGTTTTTCTTTTTCTTTTTCATCAGGAAGTGCCCGAAGCACATCCGCTTTCGTGATTCTCCCATCTGGACCTGTTCCCACTAGTGTATGAATATCCAAATTAGCACTTTGAGCAATCTTACGTGCAACAGGGGAGATTTTTATTCTCTCTTTCTTTTGTTTTGGGGGCAGGTCTTTTTCTTTCTTTTCCTCGACCTGTTCATTTCCTTCACCGATATAGCAGATGACCGTGCCAGGCGGTACACCTTCTCCCTCAGACACTTTTATATCCAATATGGTTCCTTCTGCAGGTGATTCGATCTCCATTTCAATTTTTTCGGAGTTGATGCTTGCAATGCTTTCCCCTTTATTCACGGTCTCTCCGATCTCTTTATTCCAGACAGATACCGTTCCTTCTTTCATTGACATGCCCAATTTCGGCATCACAACCTCGACAGCCATCTCCCTCTCTCCTTTCTTTAGTTCAAGATCTTGTCATGACTTTTTCCAACCATCTCTAAGACAGTGTTCACAACCTTATCAGGTGTCGGCAAATAGATATCTTCAAGCGGTGGTGAAAATGGGACCGGTGTATGAGGAGCCGTCACTTTTTTGATTGGTGCATCGAGTAAATCGAATCCTTTATCCGCAACCAGAGAAGAAATATCTGCGGCAATTCCGCATCTTGGATTTGCTTCATCCACAATGACAAGCCGATTTGTTTTCTCTACTGAAGTCAGAATGGCCTCTTCATCGAGCGGCGACAAGCTTCTAGGATCAATCACCTCGGCTTCAATTCCTTGCGCAGCTAATTGCTCTGCTGCTTCGAGTGCTGTATGAACTTGTTTGCCTACTGCAAAAATGGTCACATCTGAGCCTTCTCTTTTCACATCTGCTTTGCCAAGCGGCAGCGTGTAATATCGCTCCGGAACATCTCCTGTAATATTGTAAAGCGTTTTGTCTTCAAAAAAGATGACAGGGTCCTGATCCTCGATGGCTGCCAGCAGCAATCCTTTGGCATCGTATGGTGAAGAAGGCACCACCACTTTCAATCCAGGGATGCTTGTAAATAGCGCATACAAGCTTTGCGAATGCTGAGCAGCTGCTCTAAAACCCGCTCCATGTGTCGTTCTGATTGTGATTGGCACCTCTGCTTTTCCGCCAAACATGTATCGAAATTTAGCCCCTTGATTCAGCACTTGGTCCAGACAGGTCCCGATAAAATCATTAAACATGAGCTCCGCAATTGGCCTTAGCCCTGTGGAAGCAGCTGCCATGGCCGCACCTACATAGCCAGCTTCACTAATTGGTGTGTCAAGGACTCGCTCACGTCCAAACTCCTGAACGATTCCTTTCGTTACACCGAGCACACCGCCCCATGCTTCATCATCCTGTAAGTGATCTACATGAGCGCCTCCAGCAACATCTTCCCCCATTAAAATGACATCCTCGTCTCTTCTCATGGCAAGCTTAATCGCTTCATTCAATGCACTAGACATGCTGATTTCTCTTGTCATTTTCCTCTCCTCCTTCTGATTTATTGATACGAAACATACACGTCGGTCAATAATTCGGTCTGATCTGGATATTCACTTTCTTCACTGAATTGAACGGCTTCATCTATCGCTTCAGTTACTGCCGCTTCAATATTTGATAGCTCTCCATTCGTCAGCAGCTGCTGCTTGATCAATTCATTTTTAAAAAGAGTGATCGCATCTCTCTCTTCTTGATGTTCTGTTTTTTCTTGATTGGTTTTGTAACGCTGGGCATCTCCTTCGAAATGGCCATAATTCCGATATGTCATGCATTCAATCAATGTCGGACCTTCTCCATTTTTCGCTCGTTCAATTGCTTGTTCTGCGGCTTGATAAACGGCCATCACATCTTTTCCGTCTACTTGAATCCCAGGAATGTTATAACCGGCCGCTCGATCGACGATTGATTTGCAGCTTGAAGCATAGGAAAATGGTGTCGCTTCTCCGTACCCATTGTTTTCTGCGATGAAAATGACGGGCAGTTTCCAGATGGCCGCGAGATTGATTCCTTCGTGGAAAGTCCCTTGATTGTTTGCACCATCTCCAAAAAAGCAAACGCTTACATTTTCGGTCTTTTTATATTTGGCTGTGAGTGCTGCCCCGCACGCAAGAGGAAAGCCGCCTCCAACAATTCCGTTGGCACCAAGCATTCCTTTATCAAAATCTGCAATGTGCATGGATCCGCCTTTGCCTTTACAAAGACCTGTGGCTTTTCCATAGATTTCTGCCATCATTCCTTTTAGATCACAGCCCTTCGCTATACAATGGCCGTGGCCGCGGTGGGTACTTGTAATACTGTCTTTTTCATTCAGATGAGCACAGACTCCTACGGCAACAGCTTCTTCGCCAGCATAAAGATGGACAAACCCCGGCAAGATTCCTTTTGTAAAAAGCGTGTGCACCCGGTCTTCAAATTGGCGGATTTCCTGCATCTTTTGATACATCCATACGGCTTTTTCTTTAGTCAATGCCATTTCCATTTGGTAAAACCTCCTATCTTTTTTGCTTGCACTTCTATACAAGCAAAAATCGTGCCAACATGACGACGCATGAACACTTAGGATTTGACCGAATCACACCGATGAAAAAAGAGACAAAATGAGACATGCGTCTCTTTTTGTCTCAATATGTCCACACATCTATTGGAACAAAAAAAGCATCCCCATAGAGGAATGCTTATCACAATGAATCGGTTGTGCGCAGCCACTTTAATTTCCCTTTGCAGACGCCGCATACATAACGAGAGGTATCAAACCGTCTTTTCCTAATAAAAGACCGGCCGCATCCTGTGCAAATATATTCATGGCGTTTCTCCGCACGGCGCTTATTTTGCATGGTCTTTAGCGGTGTACAAAAACGCGGTGCTCCTACTTGTTTTAATAAGGCTTTAAAATCACGGTCACGATGCTGATAGCCCTTTCCCTCAAGGTGCAGATGATAATGACACAGCTCATGCTTGATGATCCCGATTAATTCTTCTCGCCCATGCTCCTCTAGGTATCGGCGGTTCAGTTCGATGTTGTGTGTACAAAGTAAATATCGTCCGCCTGTCGTTTTTAGACGGTCATTAAAAACAGCCTGATGGCGGAATGGCTTGCCAAAGAACTGCTGGGAAATGTGCTCTGTTAACTGCTGTAACTCTCTCTCGTTCAATCAAGATCGTTCCTTTCTATAAAAACCTCGAACGGGACAATTTCCCCTATGCATACATTGAAGGTACACCCACTGTTTCGATCAAAGGAGGAATGGGCGATGCCCAACTGGCTGAAAAATCAGATGCAGAAGGCATTTTATGAGAAAAATCATTATCAAATCAAATTGCTGAATCAATGCTGGTACTTCTATAGAAAAAAACATTCAGTCACATCAAGGCACACCCCATCCTAAGGTGCGCCTCGTTTTTTTGTTTACTCTGGTTTCAGCATGGAGAGGGCAACACGACCTTTTGCCTGGTCAACAGAGTCCACCCATACGGTCACAATGTCACCAACTGATACAACATCAAGCGGATGCTTCACAAAACGGTTGCTTAGCTTGGAAATATGCACAAGCCCATCCTGCTTTACGCCAATATCAACAAATGCGCCGAAGTCTACAACGTTTCTTACTGTTCCTTGCAGCTCCATTCCTTGCTTCAAGTCTTCCAATTTCAACACATCTGTTTTGAGCAGCGGCTTTGGTACTTCATCCCGCGGATCACGCTCAGGTCTTGTCAGCTGATCAATGATATCTTGAAGTGTAATTGTCCCAATGTCTAGCTGCTGGGCTGCTTTGTCCAGTTTAACCTCAGCAATTTTCTCTTTTAACTGCTCTGTGCCAAGGTCGTCTGGCGTCATGTTAATCATGCGTAAAAACTGTTTTGTTTCTTTATAGCTCTCAGGGTGAATACCTGTACGATCAAGCGGGTCTTGTCCATCTGTAATGCGAAGGAAGCCGATACACTGCTCATATGTCTTAGCTCCGAGCCTTGGGATATCCTTCAATTCTTTTCTGCTTGTGAATCTCCCAATCTCTTCGCGGCGCTTGATGATATTCCCCGCGACAGCTTTTGAAAGGCCTGATACATATTGCAGCAGCGCCTGTGAGGCGGTATTGACGTTTACACCGACTTGGTTGACGACTGTTTCTACCACAAAGGTTAACGAGCTGTTTAATTGCTTCTGGCTGACGTCATGCTGGTATTGGCCCACACCAACAGACTTCGGATCAATTTTCACAAGCTCTGCTAAAGGATCTTGTAATCTTCTAGCGATTGAGATGGCGCTTCGTTCTTCGACTTGCAGATCTGGAAACTCTTCTCGCGCAAGTGCTGATGCGGAGTAAACACTTGCTCCTGCTTCATTCACAATCAAATAAGACACCGGCTGATTTAGTTCTTGAATCAAGTCTGCAATGAATTGTTCTGTCTCTCTTGAGGCTGTTCCGTTTCCAATCGCAATGACTTCGATGTTTGATGATTGAATGATCTCTTTCACTTTTTGTTTCGCTTCCGCTTTTTTCTGCACGGGCGGATGCGGGTAAATAACGCCAATATGATGGACTTTGCCTGTATCATCCACGACAGCTAATTTACAGCCTGTCCGAAATGCGGGGTCGACTCCAAGTACACGTTTCCCTTTCATTGGCGGCTGAAGCAGCAGTTTTCTTAAGTTTTCAGCAAAAATATGAATTGCTTGTTCCTCTGCTTTTTCTGTCAGCTCTTTTCGTATTTCTCGTTCGATGGAAGGCTGAATGAGGCGTTTATACGCATCATCGATTGCCGCTTCAATAAACGGTCTCGCCGTCGTCTGTTTGCCTTTAAGAACTTGTTTGTCGAGATAGAAGCGAATATTTTCAGCAGGTGGTTCGATGGCTGCTTTTAAAATGCCTTCTTTCTCCCCGCGGTTGACCGCTAGTACACGGTGCGGAACAATCTTTTTGATTGGCTCTTGATAATCATAATACATTTCATAGACGTTTTTCTCATCGCTTTCGACATCTTTTCCTGATGTGACCAGACTGCCCTTTTGGTACGTTTCACTGCGAATCCATTTTCGCATATCAGGATCATCTGCCAGCTGTTCAGCAATGATGTGCTGCGCACCTTCAAGTGCCTCTTCTACATTTGTCACTTCTTTTTCTTCGTTAATAAAAGCAGCTGCTTTCTTCTCGATCTGATCGCTTGGCAGCGTGAGTAAATATTCCGCCAGCGGCTCCAGCCCTTTTGCTTTGGCTACATTCGCCTTTGTTTTGCGCTTTTGTTTGAATGGCCGGTATAAATCTTCGACCTCTTGCAGTTTATGAGCTTGTTCAATTTTCTGTTTTAATTCATCGGTTAGTTTGTCTTGTTCAGCAATTAAGCGAATGACTTCTTCTTTTCGGTTCGTGACATTTTGGATATATGTATAGCGCTCTGAAATGGTCTGAATTTGCACCTCATCCAGTGAGCCTGTCTGCTCTTTCCGATAACGGGCAATAAACGGGACGGTGTTGCCATCCTCTAAAAGCTTGATCACACTTTCAATTTGTTTTGTTGAAAGCTTTAATTCTGTCGCAATTTGTTTCAATAAAAAGTCAGATGTCTTCATACTTTGCATCCTCTCACTGTGTCTTCTCTTTTAGTGTATCAAAAAAACCGGCAAAACAGAAAAAAGGTCAGCTATTTTACGTGAGCTGACCAAGTACATAGGTGAGATCGTCCTTTTTTTCTTGTGTGTATGTTTCAAGCTGTTTGGCAATGTCTTCAACTGAATGTCCATGCTTTAAACACATGCGCATGTTTGGCACATTCAGTCCGTCTGAATACATAATGAATATCGATCCTTTTTCGTAGGGATAGGAGTATGTTTTATATTTTCTAGGTTTCCCTGATAAGTATCCTGATGTCGGAAATGGATAAATATAATCGCCAGAAGGTGCATTCAAGATAAACCGAATATTACCAACCGAACAATAGGTAAATTGCTGCTGGGAAAAATTCACCTTTAATATGGCCACAGTGGCCCCGCGTTTATTTTTCATGGCCTGATTGCATCTGTCGATGAGGGTCGCCACATCCTCATGTCCATATTCTTCGACAATTTCGCTGACTAAAGAAGATGATTCATTGGCGTACTGGCCGCTGCCTAATCCGTCTGCTACAGCACAAATTAGTTCTTCATCATCTGCTTTAATAAAAAAACTGTCCCCGCAGCATGACTTCCCTTCTTTATTCGATTGATAGATAATGGCTTTTACATGCTCATGCTGTTCAATCTGTTTCATTACCCTAGCTCCATAGACGCATCTTCTGATAATGCATCTCGCAGTTTTTTCACTGCCTTCCGCTGCAGTCTTGATACATGCATTTGGGATATACCAAGTAAATCGCCTGTCTCTTTCTGACTCTTATTTTGCAAGTAAGTCAGATTGATAATCTCTTTTTCTCTATCCGACAGCACATGAAGCACACTCTCAAGCATCAATTTTTGGTTCACACGTTCGTAGCCCTCTTCCTGTGAGCCCACAACGTCTAAAATCGTCACAGTACTTCCTTCAGAATCAGCCTCTACGCCTTGGTCAACAGACAGTGCTTGATAGCTTTTGCCCATCTCCATGGTTTCAAGTACTTCTTCTTCTGTTACATCTAGGTATTCTGCAATTTCTTGGACTTTAGGTGACTTCTGTGTCTCTGTTGTCAAATGATCGACTGCCATTTTAATTCTTGGTCCAAGCTCTTTGATCCGCCTTGGTACATGGACACTCCATGTCTTATCTCGTAAAAAGCGTTTGATTTCCCCGATGATGGTTGGAATGGCAAAGGCTTCAAATGATTTACCGACGAGCGGGTCGTATCGTTTAATGGCGCCAAGTAAACCTATCATTCCAACTTGTCTAAGGTCCTCATGAAAGCTTTTTCCTTTAGAATATTTTTTCGCCAGCATATCAACCAAGTTTGTATAGCATTCGACCAGCGTGAGCTGTGCCTGCTCGTCTTGATTGGTTTGATAGCTTTGGATGAGGCGGTCTACTTCATCTTTAGTTAGTTTCATAGTTTTGGATGGTTGTGTCATGGTCAACTCGCTCCCTGTTTAAAAACTTTGTCATCGCCACGGTAACTCCGGAGTTTGCTTGCACCTCGACTTCATCCATCAATGTTTGCATTAAGTATAAACCAAGACCTCCTTCTGCCAATTGATCCACCGTATGAGCAGATGTGTACGGTCCGAGGTCTTCCTGTTTTTGCTTAAAGTCAAAGCTACCGCCTTTGTCAGCGACAATGATTTCTAGACGATCCTCGTAGACAAGAAAGCGAACAGCCACCTCTCCATCTTCGCCGTCTTCACCTTTGTAGGCATGCTGAACTGCATTTGTACAGGCCTCACTGACGGCAATTTTTAAGTCCTCAATCTCTTCATAGGCATAGCCCATCCGGCTCGCTACGCCTGACAGAGTCAAGCGAATGATGCCTACATATTCTGGTTTTGCCGGTATTTTCATCTCGATTCGATCTACTGATTCGTTCATTGTACCCCACCCTCTGACTTTGCAGAAATGTCAATGATGTCCTTTAATCCAGTGATTTCAAACAACCTTACAAGCCGTTCTGACAAGTTCTCAAGCTTTAATGTGCCACCTGCTTTTTGAGCCGCTTTAAACAGCCCAACGAATACACCTAAACCTGTGCTATCCATATACGTAACATCCTTTAAACAGATTTCAAGATGCTCTCCCGCCTCAGCTTTAGGCATGAGCGTTTCTCTTAGCTCAGGAGCGGAGTACACATCAATTTCTCCGCTGACACTGATTTTCGTTTTTTGATCTATTTGATGCTCTTTTACAGACATATTCATTATGCATTCACCTCGAAATTCTTGTTTCCTAAAGTTTTATATACCCGCATGTTCACTTTCTAAACCTTTCTTTTGAGAACAAGTAAAGTAAAGTCATCATGCAGCTGAAAATCCTGCAGTTTGAGTAAGCTGGCGTAGATGGCATCCACCATTTCTTGAGCTGAATAGGATAGGTGCTCTGATATGAGTGTTTTGATGTCCTCCCGCTCTAAGAAACCATCCTCTGACTTGGATTCTGTGACCCCATCAGAGAATAAGATCACCATGTCTCCTACGTCCAAATGCTTCTCATACTGTCTGTAGTCAAAGTCTGGTGCGATTCCAAGGACAAGCCCTTTTGCGTCTAAATCGTAAAATGTGTTCTCTTTTTTGCAATAGAAAAAGCCCGGCTCATGACCAGCCGATGCGTATTTAAACTCATGCGTTTCTTTATTATAGCTGCCATAAAACATCGTGATAAACATACTTGGGTCTACGTTTTGCTCGACTACACGATTCAGTGTTTTCAGCACCTTTGTTGGGCCGCTCCCTGACTCTGGCAAGGAATCCATCGCATATTTAATCATCGACATACAGAGCGCAGCCGGGATTCCCTTTCCAATGACATCTGCGATCGCGATATTGATTGTATCGTGATCCGTCACAAAGTGGTAATAATCTCCACTCATCTGTTTTGCCGGTACACTAATCGCACCAATATCAAAGGTATCTCCTTCTGGAATTTTCGTTTCCAGAAGGGTTTGCTGAACATTTGCAGCAATTTCGATTTCAGATTTTATTTCTTGCTGGATGCCTCTGAGTGTTAAATGTTCTTGGTAGGCAAGTCCGTACCCAATCATGACTTCAATTAAGAAGTCTAGTGAATGAAAAACATCTTCCGGCAAATCAGGGTAAAGCTCCTGAATCACTTTTCGGTGAACACTCACTATTTCTTCAGGAGGTATTTGATGCTCAATGGTTTTACGGCTAAATTTTTGAGCTTGATAAAGCGATGTTTCAGTTAAATCACTGATATAACGACTGAGCAGCTGATGGTACCGCTGCTCCATTACCTCCTTAAAATCCATGGTTTCCCTCCTAGCGAAGCCACTTAACAGCTTGTATCTCCGTTCCTTGTTCTGGTGCAGAATCTAATTTAAATTCATCCATCAGTCGTCTGACGCCCGGAAGACCTGCTCCGAGCCCGCCTGATGTTGAAAATCCGTCTTCCATTACTTTACGTATATCCATGATACCTGGCCCCTCATCGGCTGCGATGACTTTGAGTCCACGCTTTCCGCGCTCCATCACTTCATCTATACAAATCTGACCTTTACCAGCGTATAAATAGATGTTTCGAGCTAATTCTGAAATGGCCGTCGTAATTCTTGCTTGGTCAACTGTTCCAAATCCAAGTTCTTTTGCAACATTGCGCCCCAGTTGTCTTGCTGCGACTATGTCCCATTCCGTCAATATTCTTACACAGGATTGGTCTTTCATATCTATTCCCCCAATTCCCGCTTCAGTGTCTCAAGCCCTTGTTCAAGATCTAGTGCTGTCTGAATTTCTTCAAGCGATATTCCAAGTTCAATCAGCGTCACAGCGACTGCCGGCTGTATTCCTGTTAATACAACTTTTGCTCCCATGAGCTTGGACATCGTGATCACATCACCTAATACCTTTGCAATAAAGGAATCAATCATGTCAACGGATGTAAGGTCAATGACAACACCGTTTGCTCCTGTTTCATGAATTTTATTCAGCAAGTCTTCTTGAAAGTGGAGAGCTGTTTGATCATCAAGCTCCCACTGTATCGAAATCAGAAGACAGTTATATAGTTTTAAGATTGGAATCTTCGGGTGATTTCTCACTGGGTTATCCCTCCAATGAAACAATTTTTCGATTTGTCATTTCCAAAGCAGTTTGAATTCCTTTTTGAAGGGTATTCTTTGTTGTAACTTGAGATAAATCAATTCCAAGGTTCACAATGGTTTGGGCTATTTCTGGACGAATACCGACAAGCAAGCACTTCGCACCTACTAATCTCACAGCCTCTGATGCTTGAATGATATGATGGGCCACCATTGTGTCAACGACAGGTACACCCGTAATATCAATTAAGACGACTTGTGAGCGATGTTTGACGACACCGTTGAGCAGATTCTCCATAATTTTTTTGGCACGTTCTGTGTCAATTGTTCCAACAAGCGGCATGACGGTAATGTGCTCAAATACTGGGATCAGCGGGGCAGAAAGTTCCTGCAGCGCGATTTTTTGAAGGTTGACTGTTTTCTCCCATGAGATGGAATACTGGTTTAAGATCTCGTTATGAATAGGTGTGATGAATCGATCAATTTGCCAGATGAGGTCATGACTTTCTTCTGTTGTATTTTTGTCATCGTTCATTTTTTGATATAAATGAGTACGGATTTCTGTTAGACCATTTGCCAGCAACTTAAGTGATATACCCATTTGAACAATTTTTAAAGCAAAAGTTTGGACTTTTTCTTCAAAATCTTCAGCATACCCTTCTGAAAGAGATGTAATGATTAAATGAACATATTCCGAACAGATGGTTTCATACATATTGTCGTTCAGCATCATGTCCGTTTCCTTTTCTCCGAGTCGTCTAAAAATGTCCGTCCACTCTTTTTGTAATTCCTCTCGATGCTCTCTTGCAAAAGCTAACACGATATGATTCGACATGTTTTACCCCCTACGTACATTAACAGCACTTCTTTTTAGTCTTTCTTCATTATAACGTTAATAAAAATTGAACACAAAAAAAGTTGCTCCCAAGAGAGCAACCAAATCTCACCATATTAAAAATCAATAAGAGCCAAACTCACTTGTAAGGCTTCATCAACCTTCTCCATCATCTCATCATCAAGATGTGTGATTTTATCTGTCAATCTTTGTTTATCGATTGTACGAATCTGCTCCAAGAGAATGACAGAATCTCGTTCAAAGCCGTAGCGCTTTGCATCAATTTCGACGTGAGTCGGTAATTTCGCTTTTTGTATTTGGGCTGTTATGGCTGCAACGATAGCAGTCGGGCTGAAGCGATTTCCAATGTCATTTTGAATCACCAATACTGGGCGAACCCCGCCCTGCTCGGAGCCAACAACAGGAGATAAATCAGCAAAGTAAACATCACCGCGTTTAACAATCAAATGTTTAACCCCCGCTGACTAATCGCTCAACTGTATTCTCAGCCTCAAATTCTGCGTATTGTGCCTCTGAAGAGATATTCAGATTAATTTTCGCCATCTCCATGTAGCCGCGTCTCATCGATTCACGATTTTGTCGAATATTACGTTCACGAATATACGTTTTTGTCGCTCGGTAGATCAATTCATTTCTTGTTACCTTATCCTGCTCTGCTACTCGTTCGATTTCAGACATCAAAGCCTCCGGTAGTCGAATCTTCATTTCGTTTGTTGCGCTGGATTCAGACAAAAAACATACACCTCCACAAAACTTACGGATACCGTTTCGATCCATTCCAAGACTAATCATACCATTATTCAATGCGCAAGCAAAGCTGTTTTTTCATGATTTCTTATTAGAACATGAAGCGGCTGTTCACCCGTAAATCAAAGATGATAATGGAGTTCCTCTTTCACATTATACGCTTTTTTCCGAAAATCATACGGTATTTCCAAAATCTCTAAAAAAGGGAGAATGTTTACCCCTTTTTTGTCGAATAAAAAGGAACGATGTCAGTTTGACGATCGTTCCTGTGAAAGCTGCTTAGAAAAAGCTTGACCCGCCTTGAAGCAGCGGATTTCGCACATGCACCCTTTTGCCGTCCTCTATATATACTCTTGGGACGCGATGGCCGATGGAGCAAGTGACTTCATAGTTAATGGTTTCAAGCCTTTTTGCAATTTCATCGACTGATACCATTTCTTCACCTTGTCCACCAATCAAAACGACTGGCTCCCCTGCTGGAAGGTTCTCTTTCAGTTCAACCATGAATTGATCCATACATACCCTTCCGGCAATCTTCCGGCGCTTTCCGCCAACAAGTACTTCCGTGCCTGCCAGCTTCCGGATCCACCCGTCTGCATAGCCGACTGGTACCGTACCGATCCATGTATCTTGATTAGCTGTATACGTCGCCCCATAGCTGACACTCTCACCCTTTTGAATAAGCTTCACATGGGCAAGCTTTGTATGAAGAGACATGGCTTCTTCCAGCTTGAAAGGAAGTTCATCTTTGATTTCCTCTGATGGTGACAGCCCGTACATACTGATGCCGAAGCGAACCATATTAAACAACACTTCTTTAAACCTTAAACCCGCTGCACTATTGGCACAATGAACGAGCAGCTTTTCCGTATGAAGCGGCTGAAGCAGGGTTTGAAAGGTGTCAACCTGCCGATCAAAATAGTTCTCATCCTTTTCATCCGCGGTCGCAAAGTGAGTAAATACTCCTTCCAGCTGTAAATAAGTATGCTCGCTGACGAGCTTCTTTACTTCGCTGACTTGCTCCAACGTTTTCACACCTAAACGGTTCATTCCGCTGTCTATTTTCAAATGAAAACGAATGGGTTGTCCCATCTGCCCTTTCACCATGTGGGCGACTTCCCTCAGCCACTCTATGGAGTAAGCAGTCATGATCACATTGTATCGAACAGCGGTTTTGACATACTCCGGCGGTACTGCGCCAAGTACAAGAATCGGTGCTTTAATGCCTTGATTTCTTAAAGAAATGGCCTCATCTAAAAAGGCTACAGCTAACAAGTCTGCTCCTTCTTTGAGTGCAGCTCTTGCCACTTCTATATCTCCATGTCCATATGCATTGGCTTTCACAACAGCCATCAATTGAACATTTTGACCGATATGATCTTTCATATGTGAAACATTGTGCTTGATTGCTGTTAAATTAATTTCTGCCCATGTGTCTCTATAAAAGGCATTTGTGTCCATCAGTCACACTTCCCTATTGAATGATTCAATCCCTTCATATGATACTAAAAATCAAGAATAATGTGAAACAAATCAAAGAAAATCAGCCCTTGCACAGGGCTGATGCTTCATTTATTAAGGCTTTCCGCCTGAGAACTTCATTTATTTAGCTGACTGGCCTTCTACACTCTTTGCGACCATCAAAAGCTCTTCTTTCGATAGATCACTTGAGGAAATTAAGTAGTCAACTCCGTCAGATGTCCATGAGAGGGATTGATCTGTCAGAACCCCTACTGTCATACCAAGATCGACCGGCTCGCCGTTCATCGTGACAGGCGTAGACGCTTCAGCTACTCGCGCTTTTTCCTGAATGAGTGTGAAGGATTTCTTGCCGCCGTACGTAATCACATAACGCTTCCCAGCATCTGTCGTCATTTCTTTCTCTTCCATCTTCTTCACGCCTTCTGGCATATCAACTGGTGTTTTCACCGCAAAGCTGTCAGATGGGTCTGCACTTGTGGCAACATCCATTTGAGAGAGTGTCATGTTTTTCTTCTCATCAAATGCATCTTTGTCAAAAGATTTATTGAATTCAAAGTGAGAGAATTCCACTTTCACCATTGGCTTTTTGTCGCTATCCAGCACTTTCACACTGGCAGGCGCCATTGTTTTCTTATGAAAGGTAATCTCTTGGGTAGGCAGCATTTGGTTGTGCTGATAATTGGTCTTCGTTTCGAACACATACTTTGACTCTTTCGCTTTGAACTGAGCTGCGCTGTCATTTTTAATATCCTTCACAAGTGATTCGAATAAATAGACCTGACTGCTATTATTCGGCCAATCACTATGGAAACGGAAGCTCTTGTTCAATGAAGGTGTCAGCACAAACACACCATTGCCATTTCTTAAAATGACTTGACTCTGATCCTTTTTCGGATTTTCTAAATAGACACGGTAAAGCTCCGGCTTTTTGTACCAAATTTCTACCTGGTACTCCTGCGGGTCATTTCCTGTCTCAATGGTCATTTTTGCTTTGGCTTTGTATGATGTCATTTCCTCTGCCTTTTTGTTTAAATCTCCAACGATATCCTGCTGAGATTTTTGACCGCATGCGGAGAGAATCAGTACAAAAAGGATTCCCGTTACAAGCAAAACAAAGCTTTTTCTCACCCTTTTCAACCCCTTCGTTAATTGTGTTAAAAGGAAGAAACCGCTTGTTTGACTTTAACAGTACGCCTCAAGAGTTAATTGCGTACCGCGAACCATCAAAGCCTGTTAGCAACTCGCCCTTCCTTATCGCACTACCCAATATATGAAGGGGGGACAAACAATATGCAGACTAGCTTGACAACCTTTCAATTAAAACTTGTGCAGCAGCATATTCCTTTGTATGGGTAATGGACACATGAACCTGATCTCCCTCTGCTTTCTTGCTTTTGATGAAGGGTTTTCCCTTAACGTCTTTTTGAATGTCTATGTCATGAAAGCTTAAATGCTGACCGATTCCTGTTCCATATGCTTTAGCGAAAGCTTCCTTTGCCGCAAAACGCCCTGCCAAAAATTCCAGCTGTCTTTTTTCATTGAGTGTACGAAAGACGTCCTGTTCACTTAAAGTCAAAATTCGTTCCGGTAAACGAGGCTGTCTGCTGAGCACTCGCGAAAGACGGTCGATCTCTACAATATCAATGCCTATTCCTTTGATCATGAGGTACCTCCTATGATACTCGTACTAATTTGAGTGTTCGCTTCATAAACGTGTTACTATAAACTTACCATTATCTAGTCAAAAGGGGTTTGTTATGTTTATTCGAACGGAGAGCTTTCAACAATTTATTAGATCGTATCCAATCGTAACAGCGATCCTTGCTTTACAAATTGGCCTGTGGCTTATATTTGCGGTTCCTATCCCTATTATACAGCTTGGACAGGATCATCTCGTCGGTTTCAATTATGGTGTAGCGGCTGGAGAATGGTGGCGGCTCGTCACACCTATTTTTCTTCACGGAAGTCTCACGCATATTTTATTTAATTCCATGTCCCTTTTCTTATTCGCCCCAGCGCTTGAACATTTGCTTGGGAAGGTTCGATTTCTGATCATTTATCTTGGTGCAGGATTCATTGGCAATCTCGGAACCTATTGGGTGGAGCCTTTAGAGTATGTACACGTTGGCGCTTCTGGTGCGATCTTCGGTTTGTTTGGTGTTTATCTATACCTTGTCCTGTTTAAACCGCACATGATGGACCGCGGAAATTCACAAGTGATTTTAACGATTCTTGCTGTTTCTGTCATCATGACGTTCGTCAATTCGAACATCAATATCATGGCTCACTTATTTGGATTGATCGGCGGTATGATTCTAGCACCGATTACGCTGCTTTTCCATTCGAAAAAAAGACGCTATTGATCTCATAAAAAATGTCGATCACTCCTCAAGCAGGAGCTGATCGACATTTTTCGTTTAAGACGATTGATTTTTTTCATACGAATACCAATCAAATACACGTGCCGCATCTTCTTCCTCAAGGTGATGCACACCAAAGGAATCAAGCAGCGCAGAGGATTTCACAAAGGTATGAATACTTGCGACCCGGCCTTTCTTTTGGAAAAAAGATTGCGTCATCGTATAGTTTTGCATTCGTTTTCTCAAGACAATGCCAGTGGTCTTGCCAATGCCTCTTGATGTCATTTGAATCAATGAATCTTTGATTGTATATCCTGATTGTTCATAAGCTAAATAGCCAAAGAATAGAGCTAGTGGTAACGGAATGAGTCCCAAATATCCCCATGGCGGAAAGCGTACCGACAGGATGACACCTACAAGTAACGGCACAAAACCATATGAGATCAGGTAGCGTTTGAGTGAACGTTTTGGCACTTTTTTCAGCTCTGTTTCTGGTGCTACATGATAATGATCGGTGAATTGTGACAGCAATTCATTTATTTTTTTCTTCCGAATGAGCGGAAATAAGACGGAAGAGGTTTCTTTCTCTGTCATTGAACCTCCTGCACTAACAAGCATCACCGTCGCAAAACCAAAAGGCTCACGGATCATATTCTCTTTGATTTTCACTGCTTGAATTCTCGCAAGTGGAATGGTCATTTGATGTCTCTCGATGAGCCCTCTTGTAATGATGATGTCATTCCCTTTTCGTTTTGCAGCAAAATTTGCATACTGAAGTGCTGTTACCCCAACACTCAGGATCCAAGCGATCAATACGGCAAGAAATATTAAAATCGCATAGATTTCAATGCTCGCATGACTTAAAAAAGAGAACTGCTTGAAGAACCCGTCCAAAGGGAGAATTTCATCTATTTGCGTGTAGATGGCGAGACACCCGGAGATAATGACACCAATACCGCTTGAAGTGGTCGCAGCCAAAAGCAATTCTGGCACACCCATACGATAGGAGACATTGATTTCTTCCTGCATAGGTTTTTGCGCAGTCAAATGGCCAGGCAGAACACCTGCTTCATCCGTCATTTCTTCTTCCTGCAAGCTTTTCTTCCGGTTGAAAATCGACTGCTTTAATTGTTCCGCTTCTGCTTTTGTAATCGCGGTCAGGCTCACTTCTGGACCATCCGTTCCGCCTGCCGTTTCGATTTGAACCCGCACTAAACCGAAAATCCGCTGAAAAATGCCTTCACTTGTATTAACCGTTTGAATTCGTTCTAACGAGATATATTTTTTCTTTTTCGTAATCACACCCGATTCCACACGAAATTCATCGTCTTCCATCCGGTAAGTGAATCGTCTCCATTCTAAAATGGTAAAAACGGCTTTCCACAAAAGAAGCACACCAAGAATGATAAATGCATAAAAGCGAATGCTCGAATTCGAGTTCACAAAAATCAACACGAAAAAAGGGATAATGAAGTTTTTGATCATGGATACAGCATCTGCTATAAAATCAATGAACATCGAAATGGGATGTACACGTTTTGGTTCAGACATCATCTTCCGTCACCCTTGCTAAACGAGATATGTAATCACGAAGCTCATCTGCCTCTTCTAATTCTAGCGCTGGTATATCATGAACTGTGGCAGCAGTCGAAATTTGAACAGATGCCAAACGGTAGCGCCTTAAAAGCGGCCCTTGAGATGTATCAACATGCTGAACACGAACCATTGGCACAATGACACGTGTGACGCGAATGAGTCCATGCTGTATTTCAATTTCATTTTCGAATACTTCGTAGCGCCAGATGTGGTGGCGGATTTTTGGTATGAGCCAAATGCCAAAAATGACCTGTAAGACCCATAAACCAGAAAGGATCGCTCCAATCCAATATGGCCATTGAAAATAGTAGCTAGCAACAAATACCCCAATGATGATGAGTAAGAAAATCAATGAGATAATTCCATTTTGAAGACGCCATACCTTTAAACCATTTAAACTAATTTGACGTTGCGGCTGTTTTCTCACATTCTTCCCCCATTCTCTTACTTTTCTATCAATATATTACGTAACAAAGCCTAAAAAGTTTCAATTTCAGCCTGTTAAAAAAAGCGAACCCTGCAAAGGATTCGCTCTTGTATGTTAGTTGTTATAAGATTTCTTTTGACGACGATCATTAGAAGAACGATTGCGGTCATTTGAAGAACGCTTTTTATCACCATAAGATGAACGGGTGTTCTTACCTTTTCCACGGTAGCCTCCGCCACCGCCGCCGTCTCTGCGTTTAGAAGAGCTGCGGTTGTTACGATGACGTTTAGAAATCATCGGTGCTTCATCTGTTAAACGAACAGGCGTTGCATCCGGCTCTTTTGTCATCATTTTGATCGCAGCTGCAACCACTGTTACAGAATCATGATCTTCCAACAATTCAGCAGCAGCTGTCATGTAGAAGTTCAAGTTGTTTTCACTGATGATTGTTCGTAGACGGTCAACTGTTACTTGCTGTTGTCCTTCAATCGCCTCATCTAGTGTAGGTTCTTTCATACGATCCATTTTACGTTTAGTCGTTTGCTCAATCGCACGAAGCATATCTTTTTCACGTGGTGTGATGAATGTCATCGCCATACCTGTACGTCCAGCACGTCCTGTACGTCCAATACGGTGCACGTAGCTTTCTGGATCTTGCGGTACGTCAAAGTTATACACGTGTGTTACGCCTGAGATATCAAGTCCACGTGCTGCAACGTCTGTTGCGACAAGCACATCGATTGAACCCTCTTTGAATTTACGAAGCGCAACCATACGTTTTGCTTGAGTCAGGTCACCATGAATTCCTTCAGCTGTATAACCTCTAAGGTTAAGTGCTTCAGTCAATTCGTCAACACGGCGTTTCGTACGGCCGAAGACAATTGAAAGCTCAGGTGATTGAATGTCAAGAAGACGAGTCAATGTATCAAACTTTTTGCGTTCGTGAATATCCAAATAGAACTGTTGGATGTTAGATACAGTCATTTCTTTCGCTTTTACTTTCACGTGTTCTGGGTTTGTCATGAAACGCTCTGCAATGCGCTTAATTGGTGCAGGCATTGTCGCAGAGAATAAAAGTGTTTGGTGTTCACTTGGTACATTTGAAAGGATCGCTTCAATGTCTTCGATGAAACCCATGTTTAGCATTTCGTCTGCTTCATCTAGCACAACTGTTTCAACGTTTTGAAGACGCATTGTACGACGGTTAATGTGATCGAGTAAACGTCCTGGAGTCCCTACGATGATATGAGGATTTTTCTTGAGCGAACGGATTTGACGGCCGATATCTTGTCCACCGTAAATAGGAAGTACGCGTGCACGCTTGTCTTGGCCGATTTTATATAGCTCTTCAGATACTTGAATCGCTAATTCTCTTGTTGGCGCAATAATAATCGCTTGGATATTTGGAGACGCTGGGTCGATTTTTTCAACCAGAGGAATACCAAATGCTGCAGTTTTTCCTGTTCCTGTTTGTGCTTGTCCGATGACATCTTTATTTTGAAGACCGAGAGGAATCGTTTCTGCTTGAATCGGTGTTGCTTCTTCAAATCCCATGCGGTTAATAGCCTTCATGAGACTTTCGCTTAATTGAAAATCTTGAAACGTTATAGTCAATTTATTCAAACTCCTTCTAATTGCTGTTTCAGTAATCTCGTGAATGATCATTAAAAACTGCCCTTTTCTGAAAGGACAGGTCCATTATATACAAAGCCCGAATTACCCTACCTTATATCTTACCATTACACTATTTGTTTTTCAACAAGACAGAAATGGATATATCTACTGTTCTACAATGACAGATTCACCTTCACTTTGATCTCCGTCCATCCATTTCCACTTTTCAAACAGTTGAATTTTTCCGTTATCCAGCTGCTTTGGAGTGGAATTGCAAGTCCCGCTTCTCATACTGCCGTCCTTGCTTACATGGTGGTATCTAAAATGAAGTGTTCCATCCTCATTCACAGTTCCTACAAGTACGCCAGATATAATACTGCCGCCTTGATATGTGCCCGTTAATATATTCCCGTCCTGACGATATTGAAATATGGTTCCTGCTGATACTTCTCCGTTACTCGAATTAGATTGCGGGATAAAGGTTTTTCCGTCATATTGAAACAACCGAATCAACCACCTTTTCTTTCCTATTGTACCATATGCCTGTCACTCATTCGACAAAAATGATGCAAATTTTAACAAGTGGGATTCAATTTATATTAGTTTAGCCACATTTTAGCTTTTCTATATATTAAATTGCTTTTTTTAGAAAATGTTCTACTTTCTCAAACAATTGCTGGGCACATGGCTCATGACAAACATGATGTTTACAATCGGGCAAATAAAACATTTCTTTCTGGCGAGACGGGACTTTATGATAAATAAATTCTGCACTTGAAGCGGGCACAATTCCGTCGCTTTCCCCTTGAACAATTAACACAGGCAGATGAAGCTTCTCAAGCGAATTCTTCGTTTGCTTTACCAGCTTCATAAATTCTATCGCAGCTGACAGCGGCGTGCTTGTGAGCTTATGACGATATCGATCATACAAAGGGTTTGTATCAATTAACCCAGACAGGGACTCCTTTACCATCTGCCTTGTGTCTTGCATCATTTGTTTTGGGTTCACATATTTAGCCGCAGCACTTAATAGGACGAGACGGGCAACTGGGTACTTCGCTGCTAAGTAAGAAGCAATCATTCCGCCCATAGAAAAGCCAATCAAATACACGGTGTCACAAGTTCGATAAAGGGATAGAAGTTCGAGTTCAGCTGTCGCTATCCATTCTTGATAAAGAATGCCTTTTAACTGAAGCTCATCCCCATGCCCCGGAAGCGTGACAGACTGCACTTCCCAATCTGCCGTCTGTTTTAAATATTGCGCCAGCGGTTCTACTTCATAAGGGGCACCCGTAAAACCGTGGATACATAAACAGCCAATCATTCTGTCACCTTCTCACTTTTATAGTGCAGTAATGACTTCTTCCAATTTCATACCGCGTGAGGCTTTGACAAGCACAACATCGTCAGGCCCTGCCACTTCAGCTAGTTTTTTCTTCAGGTCCTCTTTGTCCATAAAGGAGAATACGTGCTCAGCTCCGAATGATTTTTTCGCTCCTTCAGCAATGAATGCACCTAGACGGCCATACGTCATAACATGATCAATAAATTCCGGCTTGATGTAACGGCCAAGTTCATAATGATACATTTCTTCTTCACTGCCCATTTCGAGCATATCTCCAAGTACAAGAATACGATTGGCGAAGCCGTCCATATCCCCTACAAGATCAATAGCTGCTTTCATAGAAGTAGGACTTGCATTATACGCATCATTAATGACAGTGATTCCTTTGTCTGTTTTAAACAGCTCAAGACGCATCCCCGTCAATTTCGTTTGCATCAGTCCTTGGGCAATTTGTCTTTCATTCAGCCCAAAATGCTGGCCTATAGCAATAGCAGCAAGTGCATTCTTCACATTATGTTTCCCTAATACAGGAATGAGAAAACCTTGGGCATACCCTTCGACCTGAAATTCTGTTCCTTCTGCAAGCTGGTTGATGTGCGTTACCTTGATATCACAGTCCTCTGCTTCTCCAAAGGTTTTTACACGCTGAGAGAGTGAACTTGCTCTTTCGCGAAGCAAAGGCTCATCACCTAAGTAATAAAAGATGCCGTCTTCTTTTAAGCCTTTTACGATCTCACATTTTGCATCAGCAATGGCTTCTCTTGATCCTAAATCTTGCATATGAGATTCCCCGATATTTGTGATGACTGCTGCATCCGGCTCAGCGAGGTCTGATAAAAATTCGATTTCGCCTTTTGCACTCATGCCCATCTCCAAAACCGCAATATCGGTTCCTTCTGGCATTGCAAGAATGGTGAGCGGAAGACCGATATGATTATTAAAGTTACCGTCTGTTTTATGAACTTGATACGCTGTTTGCAAGACGGAATGAATCATGTCTTTCGTTGTGGTTTTCCCATTACTTCCTGTAATACCGACAACACGAGGGTTTTCTTCTTTTAAGTATGATTTCGCCAGCTGTTGAAGCGCAGCTAGTGTATCCTCTACAAGAATTACTGGAACGCCTTCTGGCGGATTGGCTTCTTTTTGATTCCAAAGAACAGCTGAGGCTCCTAGCTCCACTGCTTTTGAAGCAAATGTGTGACCGTTAAAATGTTCTCCGATAAGCGGGATAAACAGGGCGCCGTTTGATACTTTTCGTGTATCTGTTGTCACTCCGTGAATCTGCTCTTCGCCAAAAGCTTGATTAGATAGGGTTCCACCAGCCATTTGGGCGATTTGTTTCACTGTACGTTTGATCATGATTTTTCGCCTCTCTTTCTCATTTCACGTTTGAAGGAAAAGAGACACTACCTAAGGATAGTGTCTGCTTGCTGCTCACATTAAAAAGTTGTTTTAATGGTTTGTTTTTCTTGATGGCGTTCAATTGCAAGTGACACCAGCTTTTCAATCAACTCTGGATACTCTACACCAGTGTGTTTCCAAAGTAATGGGAACATACTAAAAGGTGTGAATCCAGGCATTGTATTCACTTCATTGATCAACACTTCACCTTTTTCTGTAAGGAAGAAGTCTGCACGTACGAGACCAGATCCATCAAGGGCTTTAAATGCCTTAATCGCCATGTCATGAATCGTCTTATATTCATCCTCTGACACACTCGCAGGAATGATCAAATCTGTATCGCCATCTTCATATTTTGCTTTGTAATCATAAAAATCTGTTTTAGGTGCAATCTCACCAACAACAGAGCATTTCGGCTCATCGTTGCCTAATACACCAATCTCGATTTCTCTTCCAACGACGCCTTCTTCTACGACCACACGACGATCATATTGGAAAGCGAGGTCAAATGCAGTCTGCAGTTCTTCTTTGCTGCGGCATTTGCTAATTCCAACACTCGACCCCATGTTGGCAGGTTTCACAAAGCATGGATAGCCAAGTACTTGTTCCACCTGTTCTAAGCTGTCTGGTGTCGCTTTCTCATAGTCTTTTTTATTGAAAGAAAGGTGCTTTGCTTGTGCAAGTCCTGCTTGTGCAAAAACATCTTTCATCATGACTTTATCCATACCCGCAGCAGACGCGAGAACGCCGTTGCCGACATACGGGATATTTAACAGCTCAAGTAATCCTTGCATTGTGCCATCTTCTCCATTTGGTCCGTGCAGCAACGGGAAGACAACATCAATTTTCTCATCAGCCGATGCTGGCTGTGGAAACATGCTTTCATTTAAAGAAGTTGGTAAAAACGTCTTTGCGTTCTGTTCAAATTGAAGCATTTTGACGTTTGATACTGGTTCAGTGAGTTTTTCCCCTCTTAACCATTCACCCTCTTCTGTAATATAAATTGGATGTATATCGAACTTCTCAGTGTTAAGTGCTTTTGTAACTGCAAGGGCTGTTTGCAGTGATACATTATGTTCGGCTGACTTTCCGCCGTAAATCAATCCTAAACTTATTTTCAATGGATACTCCCCCCACTAAAATTCATCTTTACTATCTTATCACTTTCAAGCAAAAATGCTCTAATTAATTTTTGTTGTTACGTAATTGAAATGATTTGTAAAGGTTGTAAGCGCCTCCCGAGCATTTGTATGTCATTCGCCTTTATTTTATATTAAAATGACATTGAAAAGGAGTTGTGACAAATTGAAAAAAATCACAAGTACTGAACAATTCAATGAAATGATTCAATCAGACAAAGAAGTCATCGTTAAATTCTTTGCAACATGGTGTCCTGACTGCACAAGAATGGACATGTTCATTCCAGACATCCTAGAAGCTTATGCTCACCATGAATGGTTTGAAATAAATAAAGATGATTTCCCAGAATTAGCTGAAACGTATCAGGTAATGGGCATTCCAAGCCTGTTAATTTTCAAAAATGGTGAAAAAACAGGTCATTTACACAGTGCAAACGCAAAATCGCCTGAAGAAGTGACAGAATTTCTTCAAGAGCACGTTTCTTAATTGATGAAACGAAGGACATCAGCAAACTCTTGCTGATGTCTTTTTTCTTTTTAAATCTCTTCATAAGACGAGCTGCACAGCCAAAACGTTTCAAATTGATGTTTTACTTACGACAAGTCATGACAAAATTATTTCCTGGGAAAGAATGCAGCGTCGAACGAGCTTGGAATATGTCGGTTACGTGAATTTTCTGAATTGAATCTTTACTTCTGACATTTGTCTTTGTATAATGGAATTGCTAATTGAAAATGATTATCAATTTCATCTATGTGAAATCCTATAGACGTCCATTCTTATTAAGGAGCGATGAGTCACATGTCTAAGAAGAAAATTAAAACCTACCAGCAATTGATTGAAGAGAACAAAAAGGCCATCATGCGCGATCCTCAAATGATGGAAAGTATTTACGAAACCATCGACAAAAAACACCAGAAGCAGCTTGCAGCTGCTGGGCGTGAATCATAACTATTAGAGAGCAGTCATCACTGACTGCTCTTTAGTCTGCTTCAACAAAATAAAAAAGCCGATAAAATCTGTTATTCGATTTTATCGGCTTTTGTTTTAATGTGATTTCGCTACACGGTCCTGCTTCATTCCTAAATAAATGAGCATATATGTGAGATAACCCATTGTCATCGTTAAACCACCGAAGAAAAATTGAGAAAAGACTGGTTCCTCAAATGTCGTGACGGCAGCAAGAACGATCCAGCTCGCATATAAATAGACCATGAACCATTTCATGTTTCTTTTAAGTGTATAGAGAAAGAAAAGACCCGCTAACGAAAAGATCCCCAGCGCTAGTCTGAAATAAACAAGGTGATCAAACTGGAAGGCAAAAGACACAAACGAAAACGACAGCAGCAACAAAATTGGTAAAGCCGTAATGAAATTTTTCACGATAGTGCCACCTCCATGACTCCTTCTTATTATAAGACAAAATCAGCCGGTTATCGTGAAATACAGACTCGTTTTCACAAAGATGTCACGAATTTTTCTTGTTATTTGACACAATTTTTACACATTTACATCACGTTTCCAAAAAAGAATCCAAGCCGATCCAATAAAGAAAACAAAATGCGCCCCTACTATAAATAGAGAAAACAAAAGGCTCATCCCATGAAAAGGAGGCGGTCCTTGAAAGCTGTACTGAGTAAAGTCCGTATTCGCAAAAAGGAGGATTTTCCCCCACTGATTTTCTAAGAGAGACATGATGGGTACAAGTGATTTCGCCGCATATAAAACAAAAAACGAGGTCACAAGGGCAACAAGACTATTTCTAAACAAACTGGAACACATAAAAGCAAAGCTTGCCATCATGATCACTTCCACCCACTGAGATCCAATGACGGCAAACGTATGCTGAAATAATTGCCCCGTTCTTTCATCAAAATCAGTACCGAAGAAAATAAGACCAAATAGAAAAGCCAAAACATAATAAAAAACAAACAAATAAATGACTGTCAGCACAAGTGTGATGTATTTTGACAGAAAAATGTGCAGTCTTGTTTTTGGCCGGATCAATAAAAACTTGATCGTCCTTTTCTGAAACTCTGTTGAGATCAAGGTCGCGCCAATAACGACAGCAAGCACCTGCAAAATAAACACGACGTTCGTGGAATAAGCAAAATAGTTCGCGACTGTGTCTTGTCCACCAAAGCTTGATATGACTCGTTTCAAGGTTAGAGCCATGGCCAGTTGAAATACAACGATCAATAAAAGAGCAATGAATGTGATCTTTTTCTTCATGATTTTCTTATGCTCATTTTTGATGAGGTTAAGCATCTGTCGTCCCGCCTTCCGTCCATTTCATAAATGCCTCTTCAATTGACTGCTTTTGAGGCATCATTTCAAGTACATCAAACCCCGCCAGCACAAGCTGTTTGTTCAGCTCTGGCACACGTTCTTTGTTCAGTTGAAGCAGTACACGCGCTCCATTTCGTTCATATGTATAGTCGTGTGCGTCAAGCCATGAGACCGCCTTTTCTACTGGCTGAATATTCATCAGCACCTGCTCTTTCCCCTCCATATCCCGGAGATGAGTACTAGCTTTGATCTGTCCCTTTTGAATGATAATCATGCGGTCACATAGCTCCTCTACCTCATGCAATAAATGCGTCGCAAATAACACCGAGGTTCCTTCTTCCTTTACAAGCATTTGTAAGTGCTCCCGGAATTCCTTCATTCCTGCAGGGTCCAGTCCATTTGTCGGTTCGTCTAAAATGAGCAGGTTCGGCCGATGCAAAATAGCTTGTGCAATCCCAAGCCTTTGTTTCATCCCTAGTGAATACGTCTTGACCTTCTGATGAATGGCATCCTCCAGACGAACTCTTTCCACCACTTCCTGAATGCGTTCCTCGGTCACGCCATCGTGCATCGCTGCATACATTTCAAGGTTTTCAAAGCCTGTTAAATACGAATAAAATTCTGGGTTTTCTATGATCGCACCAACAGATGACATCGCTTTAAGAAAATCCTCATCTTGTGAATATCCATTGATCATGATGTTGCCATTGTTTTTTTTCATCAAGCCAACGATCAATCGAATCAAAGTTGTTTTCCCAGACCCATTGGGTCCAAGTAATCCAACAATTTCTCCTTGCCCAATGTCTATAGAAATATCCTGTAAGATCATTTTCCGGCCAATTTGTTTATCGACTTTTTCTACTTTTAAAACAGCAGACTGCAAAGTAGTTCCTCCTTCTGATGTAAACCTATGGCGGCATGTATGGCCGCTCATTCTGTTAAAAGTATATCACGCAGGACAAGGGACTCCATGAAAAAAAGGGCTGATCAAATCAGCCCTTCTTTCACATTACATGGATAGATTCGGTGAAGCTGTATCTTTCTCATGTTTTTTCTCGGTTTCTGTCACGATCACCGCACATGCTGCGTCACCTGTAATATTGACAACGGTTCTTGCCATATCTAGTAGGCGGTCGATTCCAAGAATAAGCGCAATGCCTTCGACAGGAAGTCCAACTGAATTCAAGACCATCGCAAGCATGATCAAGCCAACGCCTGGTACACCGGCTGTCCCGATACTGGCTAAAACTGCCGTTAATACAACTGTGAGCATTTGCATCAGCGTTAGCTCCACACCAAACACTTGAGCAATAAAAATGGTTGCAACCCCTTGCATAATCGCTGTCCCATCCATATTGATCGTAGCGCCTAACGGCTGTACGAAACTAGAGATCGGCTCAGGTACTTTCAATTTCTTTTGAGCGGTTTCCATTGATACAGGGAGAACTGCACTACTGCTGGACGTACTAAAGGCTACGACCATGGCAGGTGAAAAGTCTTTAAAGAATGTAAATGGATTCCTTTTTGCAAATATAGCCAACGTTGAGCCGTAAGTGAGAAAGAAATGCACCAATAGCGCTACTAACACCACTGTAAAATAAAGTCCCATGGCTTTAATGGCATCAAGACCTTGACTCCCAATCGCCGTCACAATTAAGCCGAATGTTCCGTATGGAGCAAATTTCATGACCACACCTACAAGGTACATCATGAGTTCATTGCCTTGTTCTAATATTTTAAGTAATCCTTCTGTCTTTTTACCTAGCACTGCAATTCCTAGTCCTAAGAAAACACAGAATACAATAATTTGCAGCATATTTCCTTCGACTAAAGATTGAACTGGATTTGATGGAATGATGTTTAATAAAGTGTCGGTCGTTGATGGTGCTTCTTGAGGTTTGTATTCTGCCCCTTTCGTATCGAATGAACCAAAGGAACCAGGTTTGATCAATAATGCCAAAGACATCGCAATGATAATAGCGAATGTTGTGGTCAGTAGAAAATATAAGATGCTTTTTGCGCCAATTCTGCCAAGCTTTTTTGGATCGCCGAGGCCTGCCACACCAAGTGTAATGGAAAAGAAGACGATCGGTACAACTAGCATTTTGATTAGATTTAAGAAGATTTGACCTAGAGGTGTGAATAGATAAGGGTCTAACGTTTTGAATACATTTGGAGCGAAAATGTTAAGCAAAAGTCCCGTGATTGCACCTACAATAAGGGCAATAATAATTTTTGTAGCCAGCTTCAATAAAATCTCCCCTTCCTCGTCAAAAAGACCCACGAGAGAGTTTTCTCGTGGGCCTGCGTGTCCTTACGTGTACCACTGTCTACTCTCTTCACGCTGATGAGGTTAGCTGACGGGTTAGGACGAAGAGATGTCCTTTTTTCTCAGATAAGAAAAATTCACCCCAAAAACATGGGTCCCCCATTCCTTTAGAAGGATTAAGCGTGTGGTAATATGATATTTTCATACCATTTATACCTTATTTTTAGAAAATTGTAAACAGGTTCATATGAACTTTTTAATTACTTTCTTCCCTATTTGTAACTTCAAGAATATCTAAAATAAAGACAAAGATTGGGATACCGATGATAAGTCCCCAAATGCCAATATAGTGTTCAGAGAAAATCAGCACAATAAACGTGAAGAAAATAGGGAGTTCTGTTTTAGCTGACATGAGCTTCGGATTCAAGAAGTATGCTTCAATAGCATGGATAATCACAATCACCAGCACAATATACAGGACATACATTCCGCCTCCGAGTGTATACGCAATGATGCTGAGTGGAATAAGAGAGATAACCACACCCGCTACTGGGATTAAGCCTAGCAAAAAGACCATGACCGCTAATCCAAATAACTGCGGGAAACCCATAATGCCTAACGCAATGGTCGTTAGCACACAATTAACGGTTGCAATAATAAACTGAGCTTCAAGTACTTTTCCAAACGTTCGGGAAAATTTACGTCCAAAGAAGGCAATTTCATGATAGAACACGGAGATTTTACTCGTTTTGAACTTGTTCATGAATTGAATGAGGCGTTCTTTTTCGAACAGGAAGAACATGCTTAATATTAAGGACATAATGACCTGGATACTGAACGTGCTGAAATCGGTTATGTATGTATAGAGGAAATTAAACCCTTTCTCAAAGAAAGCTGATATTTTAAAATCTCCGAATACGTTCGTGATGACGTCAAAGAAGGGTAAATCTTGTGGGTGATCTGCAATTTTCTTTCCTAAACGGAATAGCTGCTCTACCTGTTTGGCGATGATTGGTACAAAAACGAATCCGCCAAATGTCAATCCACCAGCCAGAAGAATATACAAAATGGTAATGACCGATTTCTGTCCTATTTTCAGGAAGCGATTTAAAAAGCCTCTAATGACCTCTTCCAACCGATTCATCAAAAAGGTGAAAATGAAGGTCAAAAGAATTAAATTCATCATTCCTCTTAATAGATATAATGCTGTGGCTAATACTACAAATACTGAAAACCGCTTAACACCGGGTTTTTCGAACAATTTTAAAAATGCCGTCATTACGTTACACACCTGCCAGGACTAAAGTCTATTTTTCATCGTATCTGATATACATTATATCGGATCTTTCTGTAAATTATATAATAAAAGGTCAAAGAGGTCTTACGATTTGTATTAATTTTATTGGTTTTTCTTTTTTACACAAAAAAACCGAACCCATGTAGAACATAAGGTTTCGGTTTTTGGTTGTTTTTATACTAAACAGCCTGCTTCATATTCCGCATTTCCTGAAGTGCTGTTTTGCTCTTCGCTTCGTCAAATTCACCTTCACTCTTCGCGACAACAATTGTTGCAATTCCATTTCCAATGAGATTTGTAATCGCTCTTCCTTCACTCATGAAGCGGTCAACCCCAAGCAGCAGTGCTAGACCCTCTAACGGAATGACCTGTAGTGCCGCAAGAGTAGATGCAAGCACGATAAATCCGCTTCCTGTCACCCCAGCTGCTCCCTTTGATGTAAGCATTAGAACAAGGATAATAGTGATCTGCTGACCGATCGACAGGTCTACCCCAAACACTTGCGCCAAGAAGACGACGGCCATTGATAAATAGATTGAAGTTCCGTCTAGGTTAAAGGAATAACCTGTTGGAATGACAAGACCAACAACAGACTTAGAGCACCCGTAGCGTTCCATTTTATCCATCATTCTTGGCAGTACGGATTCTGAAGAACTTGTGCCAAGAACAATCAAAATTTCATCCTTGATAAACCTTAAATAACCTAGCAGGCTGAAGCCATACATTTTACAAATGATGTTCAGCACAACGAAGATGAACAGGAACATCGTCATATAAACGGAGAGCATCAGACTTGCCAGCGGTTTAATCGATGCCAGCCCAAAGTGTCCGATCGTATAAGCCATTGCCCCAAACGCACCGAGCGGCGCAGCACGCATGATATATCCAATGATTTTAAAGAAAACAAGTGACAGCTTATCAAGCCATTCGATGATGCCTTTCCCCTTCTCACCAAGTGCAGCGAGCGCAACACCGAATAAAATAGAGAAGAATAAGACCTGTAAAATATCACCCTTTGCGAAAGCATCAACCATGTTAGATGGCACGATGTGTGTAACAAATTCCATCCAGTCGATACCCTGTCCGCCATTTTGGGTATATTGTGAGACATCCCCTTTTTCAAGCTTGCTATAGTCAAGACCTGCACCCGGCTTCATGATATTCACAACAAAAAGACCGATGACCAGAGCAAGTGTCGTGACGACTTCAAAATAAATAAATGCTTTTCCCCCAACTTTTCCAACCTTTTTCATATCACCCATCTTGGCAATACCAAGAACAATGGTTAAGAAAATAATTGGTGCAATGACCATTTTAACGGCATTGATAAAGGTATCACCAAGCGGCTTCATTTCTTTTCCGACGTTTGGCCAAACCATCCCGACAATGATCCCGATGATGACAGCTGCAATCACCTGAAATGTCAGGTTCTTCAAAAGCCTTTTCATAAAAAATCAACTCCCTCACCCTTTGATGTAAACGCTTAACTATTATCTGTAGATAAATGATAGCGATTTCACCAAAGACTGTGAAGCTTATGGACATATCGTACATTTTGGTCTTTTTGGTCTCTTAGTCAGAATGTACGATATATTTATTCACAGGCCTTCCAATCCCCCCATATTGCATATCTAATTTCAGCTCGCCTTCTTTTACGAGGAAGTCTAAATACCGGCGTGCCGTGACGCGGGCAATGCCAAGTGAATTGGCGACTTCTTCTGCAGACTGCGCGCCTTCCTGCAAGCCCATATACGCTTTAATTTCGTTCATCGTATGCACATTCAGCCCTTTAGGAAGCCAAGTATCTTCCTGCTTAACAGCAGGCTTTCGTATGATATCATCGAGCATCTCCTGAGAAAATTCTGCTGCAGTTTGGATTTTTGATTTAAACGCCTTATAGCTTTCAAGTGATTCTTTCATTCGTTCAAATTTGAATGGTTTAATAATATAATCCCGCGCACCATTTTGAAGCATGATGCCGATGGTCTCTTTGTCCTTCGCTGCTGAAATGACAATCACATCCACTTTCATCTTCTGTTTTCTGATGTCTTGCAGCGTTTTGACGCCATCCTTTTTTGGCATATATACATCAAGTACCACGAGGTCTGGACGAATTTCTTTGATCAGCTGGATGCCCTGCTCCCCATTCCCAGCGACAGCTGCAACTTGAAAGCCAGGAACACTCATAATGAACTCTTTATTCACTTCTTGCACCATCGGGTCATCTTCAATTAACAGCACCTTAATCTGAGTCATCTGTCTCTCTCCTCTATTGTCATTGGGAATTCGATTGAGAAGGTGGTACCAATGCCGATGCTTGATGTGACCTCTACATTTCCCATCCCTTTGTCGATAATCGTTTTTACAATATACAGGCCATAGCCTGTTCCGCCCTCTTTGCCGTGTGTGAAGCCTTTATCGAAAATATAAGGAATCAGTTCCTCTTCGATGCCGGAGCCATTGTCTTCAATTAAAATCGCAAGAACATCTTCCGTTTGATCGATACTAATGGAAATGACTTTTGTGTCTCTTTCTACAGTATCATACGAGGCAAAGGCGTTCTCAATGAGATTTCCAAGCAGCTTCGTCATATCATGCTGATCAAGCCGTTCTGGGAAATCACGGAGACAGCTATGTTCATCTACTTCGACCTTGATGCCAAGCTCCTTGCCCCTTCTGATTTTGCTCATCAATAATCCTGCGACAGCATCATGCTGAATGACGCGATGAAGAAAGTCCGTCACATGTTCCTGCTCCTCTGTTGTTTGAAAGGCTAGATCGAGCGCCTGATCGGCTTTACCAAGCTGAATCAGCCCGGCAATCGTATGAAGCTTATTCATATGTTCATGGTTTTGCACCCGCAAACCGTCCACAAAGTTCTTAACCCCTGTGAGCTCCTCCGCCAATTTTGCCGCTTCTGTCCGGTCCTGAAAAATGGCGACCGCTCCGATGATCTTCTTTTTCATGACAATTGGAATCCGGCTGCTCATGATCCGCTTTCCGCTCATATGAATTTCTTCATTGTAGACGGGTTCTGCGCGATCAATAATCTCAGGAAGTCTTGTATCAGACAGCACACCCCAAATATTTCGGCCCACGACATCACCTGTTACGCCAAAAATCTGCTTCGCCTTTTCATTAAAAATGGTGATCATGTGCTGATTATCAATGGCGATGACCCCTTCATTAATAGAGTGAAAGGTTGCAGTGCGTTCCTCTAGCATTCTGACAATCTCATGCGGCTCCAGCTTAAACATTTGCTGTTTAATATGACGGGCGAGCAAAAATGAACCCACAAGCCCAAAGCTGAGCGTCAGCAGGAGAATCATGAGGATATCCTGCTTCATTTCTCCTAATATATCTGCCATACTTGGCAGAGTTCTTCCTACAAGCACAACCCCTGTTTGATTAAATTGATCATCCTTGACTGGATAAAAAGCTCTGATGGCTGTTCCAAGCTCTCCCTCTGCTTCTGAAAAATAAATATGCTCTGCAAAAGCCGGCTCTTCATCAGTTCCTTCTGAGCGCTGGCCAATCCTCGTTTTCACTGGATGCGTTAATCTCACATGATCCATATCCATCACGACAATATAGTCAGCATCTTGAATAATCCGAATCTCTTCGATTGCATGCTGTAATTGATCACGATCCTTTGTCTGATCAGCTAACGCCTGCTTCACCTCATTCATCTCAGCCACGGTTCTCGCCGTGTTCATGAGTCTTTTTCGAAGCTCCCGTTCCTCTGTTTGCTGAATTCCCCCAACAAGAACAATTCCTCCGATTAAAAGGGCGAAAATGACAACGAAATATGTGAGGATGGTAAGCTTCCATCTAATAGATAATTGTTGTAATTTCAATTGATTTCTCATCATTTTTTCACCTGTATCTTTACGAATTCTTCCTCTGTCAAGTATGCTTGACATAAGGGGGATCTGACGCATGAAGAATTTACTCGCTTATACACTATTGCTCATGATCGGTTTTGTAACCGCTTTATACTTTGGTTTTTATCATATGATGCCAAAATCAGCGACAACCTTTGATGATGAACAGACAGGGCTGAAGGACCAGCTTGTGTTCAAATTCAGCCATGTCGTGGCAGACAATACACCTAAAGGACTTGCCGCAAAGAAATTTGCTGAGCTCGTGCACGAAAAATCCGATGGAAAGATCAGCATTCAAATTTTCTCCAACGGAAGCCTTTATTCTGATATTGAAGAGATTAATGCACTCAAAGAGAATCAAGTTCAATTTATCGCTCCGTCTACCTCGAAGCTCGGCATGCTGTCCCCTGAGTGGCTGGCACTTGATCTTCCCTTTGCTTTTTCAAATTACAATGCGGTTCAAGAAGGCCTGCACGGTACAATTGGACAAAGGTTGTTTGGCACGCTGCAAAAAGATGGATTAAAGGGAATGGCTTATTGGACAAATGGCTTTAAGCAAATTACCTCTAATAAAGGGCCCATCAAACAGCCGGCTGATTTAAAAAACCAGTCTCTCCGCATTATGCAAAGCGACATGATTGAAAAACAATTCAAACTCCTTGGCGCAAAGCCCTATCAGGAATCATTTAATTCAACGTTTCAGCTATTAGAAACCAAAAAAGTAGACGGCGAAGAAAATACCATTTCAAATATTTATTCAAAAAAATTCTATCATATACAAGACTATATGACGATCAGCAATCACGGGTATTTAGGCTATGTGGTCTTAACAGATCAATCCTTCTTTGACCGCCAGACACCCGAAACGAAACGAATTTTACTTGAAGCCATGGAAGAAACAACGGCTTGGAATGAAAAGCATGCAGAACAGATGAACAAAGATCAGCTGGAGGACATTAAACGTGAATCGCCGATTGCCATTCATGAATTGACGCCAGCTGAAAGACAAAAATGGATGAAAGCCCTTGATCCTTTGTATGATGAAGCCGAAAAAACGATCGGCTCCACCCTCATCAAACAGATCCGCGAACTGCGTGCACGTTATGAACACTCACCTATTCATGCTTTTCAGGAAGAGGATGAGAGCAAATAAAAAATCCCTTTGATATGGGATTTTTTTATGCGCCGGACTCACTCTGTTCTTGCTGCGTGAGCTCTTCTAATCTTGTTAAAATTCTTCGCTTTCGGTATTGCATCATGCCTGTTTCGGCAATTCCTTTTAATTGGGAGCGGTTCGAAACGGCACCAAACAAAATCCCAGCTATGGGAACAAGCTGAAACAGTTTCTTCCAGCCAAACGAATCCCGGTAATTATAGACGACCTCACGCCACCCTTGGATTTGGGAAATCATGTTTTCGTGTTTCCCATCGGATGCATGATAGCTTTTCAGCTCTTTTAGAATCGATTTCTTACCAACGACATCCGCAGAGTTCAGCTGCAAGCATTTAATGATGAAGACCCGCTCCTCTTTGTTTTTAGGATCATAGCCATAGGTGACAGCAATATCCTGTAATGTTTTCAGAGAGAGACCCAGGACCGCAGGAATATCAGCGGCTAGCGTAAACATTCCGCCGACACCAGTTGTCGCCCCTTGCACCGTCGCAAGATTCGTTCTGTTTTTCCCCATATGTTCACTAATGGCATCCATCATTTCGATCGGGGCCTTTCCAATATCCTCTATGCGCTGAATGGATTCGCCCTCACACTTCTTTTGAAATTGATGAATGATGCCTTTTTCCGACGTCAAATAGGCACCACCAGATTGAATGTAATGACCCATTTCGTCTAGCAGCACACCGATTTTTTTCTGAATAAAAGCAGGCGTCAGCTTGTCCAGCATTTGAAATGGAAGGCGGCTGAGCTTCTCCCAAAACCATACCTTTTGCTGGTCTTTCTCCCACTTTTCAATCTCCTTTAATTGTGCTTTTAGCCATTCTCTTTCCTCCATGTCATATGCCTCCTTAGATGCCGCTGAAGTATTTGTCTGTTATTATACACAATCCTTGTCCATCATACGTATAGAACATTGAAGCGGTTCCGAAAGGTTTTAATCTTTTTCAAAACGGTTATTGCTTAATAAACAAACAAAAGAGGAGTGATCAACATGTTAGGATTTCTAATTTCATTAGTTGTGGCGATTGTCATCGGTCTCATTGGGAGTGCACTCGCTGGAGGCAGTGTACCAGGAGGATGGATCGGCTCAATGATTGCCGGGTTTGTAGGCGCTTGGATTGGTCATGGATTACTTGGAACGTGGGGTCCTAGTCTGGCAGGCTTTGCGATCATTCCAGCGATCTTAGGAGCAGCAATCTTTGTCATTATTTTAAGCCTGATCTTCCGCAGCGTGGGATCAAGGGTATCTTAAAAAAACAAATAACAGAGGAAGCAGTAGAGACACCGTCTAAGGGGCGGTGTTTTTTATGTTGCGCGTTGACAAGGTATCTATTTTTTTCACTTACATATGATAAACAAACCTATTAGTTCAGATAGTTGACTTTTCATGAGGATGGGCATATGATGATTAAAAATTGCATGAAGGAAACTTTTTGTGCCCAAGCAAAACTTTGTAGAATCTAGGTGATGACATATGACAAACAAATACATCGAGGCACAGGCACACATGTCAGCGGCAGCTGAGCGTGCACTTGAAGGTAAGGTCAAAGGATTTAGAAGGCTTCTTCCTTTTCTAGGCCCTGCTTTTATCGCTGCCATTGCATATATTGATCCAGGGAATTTTGCCACCAACATTGCGGCTGGCTCTAAGTATGGATATCTTCTCTTATGGGTCATTCTTATATCAAATCTTATGGCGTTGCTCATCCAATCCTTATCCGCAAAGCTTGGAATAGCGACAGGGAAAAACTTACCTGAAATCGCACGTGAAGAGTTTCCGAAACCCGTCTCTATCGGTTTATGGATTCAGGGCGAACTCGTTATTATTGCCACAGATTTAGCTGAGTTTATTGGAGCGGCACTTGGTTTATACTTGCTCTTTCGGATTCCTTTGCTTGAAGCATCCATTATTGCAGCCATCGGATCATTTGCGATTTTAGAATTGCAAAGACGGGGATATCGAGCATTAGAAGCCGGCATCACCGGCATGCTGTTCGTTGTCGTGATCGCTTTCGCTGTGCAAACCTTTGTCGCCAAGCCTGATATGGCAAGTGTCGCAGGCGGGCTTTTCATTCCAAAATTTGATGGCGCAGATAGTGTACTGCTTGCAGCTGGAATTTTAGGTGCCACTGTAATGCCGCACGCGATTTATTTACATTCAGCATTAACCCAAAGAAGAGTCGTCGGCAGAACGGAAAAGGAGAAAAAACAGATTTTTCGCTTTGAGTTTTTAGATATCCTCATTGCGATGCTAGTTGCTGGAGCCATCAATGCCAGTATGTTGATTGTGGCAGCCGCTCTATTTTATAAAAATGGTCTTTTTGTTGAAGATCTGGATGTTGCGTTCCAGCATTTTAACACACTCGCAGGTCCTGTATCAGCTATCTTATTTGGTGTAGGCCTGCTTGTAGCCGGACTATCAAGCTCTTCTGTCGGTACATTGTCAGGCGATATCATTATGCAGGGTTTTATTCAATACCGCATTCCACTGTATGTCCGCCGGCTGATTACCATGATTCCCCCTATTGTGATCATTGCATCTGGGGTGAATCCGACATCCGCACTTGTGATGAGTCAGGTGGTCTTATCCTTTGGTATTGCCTTTGCTTTAATTCCGCTCATTTTATTTACAAGTAAAAAACGAATTATGGGCGAATTAACGAATGCCCGCTGGGTAACAGGAATATCTTGGGTGATAGCAGCTCTCGTTGTCGCACTCAATCTCTTTTTAATTGTGGATACGTTTATGTAAAAGACAGTAGTGATGCTGTCTTTTTCTTTTCATATGGTTATGGTAAAATTCCCCTGAGAGGATGTGGGCACATGTTTTTTTATCAGGATCAAGAGATAGCTATGCGGCTGCTTGAGCCAAGAGACGCACGAAGTCTATATTTGCTCATCCAGCGGTCAAGAGAGCATTTACGTGAATGGATGCTTTGGGTGGATTCAACGAAAACAGAGGAAGACAGCATGGCGTTCATTCAAGGCGCAATGCAGCAAGCCTTGCAGAACAACGGTTTTCAAGCGGGCATCTGGTCACATGGAGAGCTTGTCGGGATCATCGGCACCCACCAAATTCATTGGATCGACAGGACTGTTTCAATTGGCTATTGGCTCGGAGAAGGCTATCAAGGAAAAGGCATCATGACAAAAGCGTGCAAAGCAGTCATTCGTTATTTATTTGAAGAATGTGGACTGCACCGCATTGAAATCAGGGCTGCTGTCGATAACCTGAAGAGCAGACGCATCGCAGAGCGATTATCCTTTTCGCTTGAAGGCATTTTGAGACAATGTGAATGGCTGGGCGACCGCTTTACGGATCATTGTGTATACGCCCTTTTGCAGCCTGAATATATGAAAGAAAAAACGCATTCTATGAATCAGCCCACGTAATTGTGTCGATTGCATGAATTATTTTACAAAGTGAAGCTTTGTAGTATCGGTTGCGATCAGCATCTGATAAAATAGAAGGAAAAATCGAGGTATGAAGTATGTCTCTTATTATTTTATTTTACTTATGGATTGTCCCTTTATTATTTGGCATTTTCTTCTCATTCTTAACAAAGAAAGCCACCTACAAACGCCGCTTTGTCCCATCATATAGCATGGCAGGACTCAGCATCGTTTTTCTCATTCTGGCACTTGTCTTTTCAGCCAGCCATTTTCTATTCATTTGCGGTATGTTCCTATTTGCCACAACCCTTGTCGGCACAGGCATTCCTTTATTTTTAGCCTTTACAAAAACACCATCATAAACAAAAACCACCTTTTCGCAATGGAAAGGTGGTTTCTTTTTTATTGATTTGGCATTCTGTAAGTCACAGTGGCATCTTGATTGGCTTCAATCGTTTTCACAATGTCTTGAAGGACCTCTGCTGCACGATCATTTGAGTCATACTTACCGAGAGTCTTGACCCAAGTATCGCTTCCTGCGATCATCCCTTCAATCTTTTTGCCGGCTACTGTGATTTCGTGGACATGAACGAAACTTTGCTGGTTTTGTGTGAAAATCCATAGCATGGTTTTAGCTCCTTTACGATTTGAAATGTTTTTATCTGCTTTCTTCTCATTTTAAACTTCTTTAACTAAAAATTCATTTGAACATTGATCAACCATTGAACTTTTCGGCATACATGAGATCTGATTCACTAGGTTCTGCCTTAAGTTCTTTCACATTACCTTCTTTATCATATTTTATATAAGTCATCTCTCGACCAGCAATACACTCACATTCATATTTTTTATTTCCATTCTCAAAAAACTCGACTTGATATCCATCCACAGCGTTCTTCCTCATATACCCTATTTTTTTCACAAAGCCATTTGGATAAAATTCCACATACTTCCCCTGTTTAATACCTTTCTCTACATAGAAATAACTTTCAAGATGTCCGTTTTCGTACACATCATACGCTAGTCCAGTAAAGAGTTGTTCTTCCCCTCCTGAAGTATATTCCACAATTGCTAGTTCGTAGGGTCCCCCATACTCTAGAGATTTTTCAAACTCAGTACCACTTTCTAGAACTATCTTCTTTGACAATATATCATTTAACATATAAAAAACCCTTTCAGTTTTCTAACTTTCAGCAAAATGAAAATCTAGGTTAACTAAAATGAAATCTCCTTACCCACTGCTCAAGAAATCATTCCTAACACTTTCTTTTCGCATTCTAAATTTGCGTCTGTTTCAAAAAGGATTCACTTCGAAAAATGTTCTGTCATTGATCTTAACTATGTTATTTACTGTATCACCAGAATCAATAGCAGAAGGTTTTAAATACACTTTTCCCCTGAAACACAAAAACCTCGAAAGTTTTTTAGCCATCAAGGTTTTTTTGTATTTCATAATTCTCTAATTCAATGCATCTTCTAATGTTTTCTTTTCATGTTCTAACATACCACTTATGATAATCCCACATACTACCTCATCTTTGTCCAAAGCAAATCCTACTGTATCGTTTTGTAAAACAGACACTGTATCATTTTCTGAAAATGAAATTAAAACCTTATCTAACCCTATATATACGTCTAATTTACCTTTCTCATCTATATAGGTCTTATCATTATGTTCTTCTACTTGAAAATTTGGTACTCCTTTAATCACATTTATATTTTTCTTATCCAATTTAAGGTTTTCCATTTTGTGTACATTTTCACTTAATGTTAGTGTAATTGAACGAAGGCTACCTGTATATTTCCCTATACCTATTTCAATTAAAGATTTCTTGAAATCTCCAGTTCGCCAATATATCGTTGGCTCTTTTGATATATTCCAACTACCAAATTCTATATTAATCGGTGTATAAAGATCATATTCAATATTTATAGACTGACTGTCTTTGTATTCTGTTACTTTTAACATCATCATGTCTCCTTCTAAGGCATATACACAGCATGCTTTATTACAGGAAGTAATCCGTCTCCGCGGGGTTTACTAAATATTAATTCCCAATTTCCTACTTTCATAATTTCTTCGTATTTAATTCCTTGCTTAGCAAATACCCTCTCTTGTCCCGCTATCCTATATTATTAATAAATTTCTTATAGAAATAAAAAACACCCGTTGCCTAAGACAATCAAGTGCTTATAGTTAATTCTGTAACATAATCTTGAACTTTACTGAACTGGCCCCATAAATTCAGTAATAATAAGAATATGTTCCTTCAATTTGACTTTTTTTAGATTCTCTACTTTTTCTGCTCCTCCTAAACTTAATAGAGGGGTGTATCCAAAACACTCGTCATAGCCAGGGGCACTGTATTTACTAATCGCTTCAGGATAAGGCTGCCACATTAATTCTTCGTTCATAAATTCATTATCTTTTAAGTCATCAAAAAAGAATTCAAATCCTGATGAAACAACATGGACATATCCTTTCCTAAAGTTTAATAAATTTAAATACTTATCTTTTTCCCATACTATAATATCACCCATCGCAGTGGTAAAAATAGGAATTGCCTGTTCATACCTTAGATAACTTCTTTCTAAAATATCTAAATAATCGTCTGGATTGATAACTTTTAAAAAGTTATTTACGAAACTACCAAAACCAAATTTTTTCCACGTTTCTATTAATTCTTCAGGAATTTTATTCTTATATTTTAAAATAACATCTTCATCAACTGTTTCATATTTTATATAATCACTAAATATAGTTTCCAATTAAAATACCCTCCTTTAATTATTGAGTTAATTTCACATTTAAGTAAGTATTCTTTAGCTGCTCAGGTGACATATTCTTAGCAATTCCCCTAATTTGCTCATCAGCAACATCAATTCTATATTTCCATTGTGAACCTATCGAGGAATTTACTTTTTTATCCCCCAAACCTCCAATAATGTCTGCTCTTCCTCCAGCTATTTGATCTGGATTATGCAGTGCTGCTTTTGTTTCCAGCCATTCCGTAGCTTGCTTTGTCGCAGCTGCTCTGGAAAGTCCTTGTTTTCGTAGTTCAGCAACTTTATCTTTAAGTGCTTCTTGCCTAGCCATTTTTTGAGCTGCATTTCCTTCTATCGCTCTACCTTCAGCAATATATCTATCTCTATTTTTCAGATACTCGTCAACCGTTAACTCATTCATACCTTTTTCTTGATCTTTTAATTGTCTTGCGAACTCTTCAGAATCATGTTTAACATTTCTTTTAAAATTAACTTCAATTTCTTTTATTCTAGGAGCATCTTCTAAATGCATTTCATTACCCGCACCCTTAACCCCCATCTTACCATGAAACCCTTTCGCTCCAAACGGCAAAAGCATCCCCAGAGCCGCGTTCATACTCGCTTCCTGCTGTTCTTTTGAGATCTTGTTTCCAAACATATCTCGGCCTGTGATCGCTTCGCTGAAGCCGTTGGTGGCGGTGAGGCCATATAAACCTTTTTGAGATGTTTTCAGGGCGTCAAAGGATTTTTGTGATGTCTTGTAGATATCGACCGCCCTGACTGCGGCTGATGTGGCTTGGGTCGTTTTATAGACAGCTTTCCCGCCTTTGAAAATGCGCCCTGCCCAGCCGACGATTGGGATGTAACCTGCTGCTGCCATGCCGCCTGCAGCGACTCGCTGGCCTGCGGTGAGTTCCTCGCCTGTGATTGGATCAACACCTGTTGCGGCACGTTTTGCATCATTCACACCCGTTAGTTCATTGACAATATTTCCGCCATAATCGAGCGCTTTTTCATACCAAGGACGGTTGGCGAGGTCTTCTTGTTCCTTTGCGATCTCGCGGGCTTCTTCTTGTTCTTTTTTGATTTTCAGATATTCAGAAGTTTGCTTCTCAATATCGCTTTTTGCCTTGTAGATTTCGCTATTTTGATACGCTTTCTTATCAAAATTCATAGGCGAAATCGCTTTTCCGTCATTTGTCGCATTCATCATTTCAGCGTACAATGCCATTGTAGCTTGCTGCTCCGTCTCTGACAAAGCATATTCATCTTTTAAATTTTGATCAAGCTCTCTTAGTTCTTTGACTGTCTTTTTTCGTTCATCTTCCGCATCTTCTATTTTTTCATCAAAGGTTTGGCTATCAAATACCTCTAGGGAAATGAGGTCATCAATATCTTGAAAAATCGTTTTGAGTGCCTTTTTTTGATCCTTCACAATGCTTTTGGCATTCTTGATGCCCATATGTACTGCGTTGTCTAAAAAGTGTTCTTCTA